>JACQSR010000033.1 GCA_016211215.1 Candidatus Woesearchaeota archaeon | reverse complement strand
ATTTCTGGATGTGTTTCTCAACAAGAAACTAAAATAGCTGCCCAATGCGGAAATATTAATGACCAGTACAAAGATTCATGTTATTCAGAAATTGTGAAATCTGAGGCGACATCATTTGCCAATTGTATAAAAGAAGGCAAGACTCAAAGCAGTTGCAATAATGAGAACAAAAAGAATGACTTAATTTCTGACTGCGGTAAAATAATTGACCAAAAAAACCGAGATTTATGCTATAACACTTTGGTATTCATCTATGATGATGCCAATTTATGTAAGGACGTTGCTGACCAAAATATTAGAAACCAATGTGTTATGTTTAAAGTTAATTTATTACACGATTGCAAATTTTCTACTTATACCTGTCATTTAGAAAATGTTAATGTGCCTTTGGAATACTGTAATAACATTGGCGATAGTGATTCGAAGCTATTCTGTGAAGCAGTTATAACAGAAAATGCAGAAAAATGTAATAAAATAAAAGACCAATCTTTGAATACAAAATGCTTTGTAGCGTTTGATAAATTATACCCCACTTTTCAATATGAAAAAGATGGCAAAAAATACATGTCCCTATATTTGTATTCTGAACTTCAACCAGCAATGGAATGGATTAAAAACAATCTGCCAAAAAATGCCGTAGTTTCGGCTTGGTGGGATTATGGACATATAATTAGAGGTTTGGGAAATGTTGAAGCTGTTGTTTTTACTCCTTCAAAAGAAGTATTGAATACAGTTGCTACAAGTCAAATACCAAAATATTATTTTCCGCCGCAAGATTTGCCAACATTATTCAAAATATCTTTTGCCCAATCTGAATCAATCTCTGACATTCAAAAATACAATACAAAAAAATATGGCGAATTAAGTAATCATAATGATATAAAGAATGTTGCATTAATTTTAACTACTACCAATCCTCAAGAAGCTATAAACTTGATGAAACAATATAATTCTGAATATGTTCTAGTTACAAGTTCGGAATATGGTAAAGCTTATAGTTTATATCAAATAACCGGAATACCGCCAGAATTAGTTGATGGGTCAACATTGAACAAAAATTCAATATTCTACAAGATATTAAAATTGGAACCAGTAAATGGTTTTGAAAGAATTTATTCCGATTCTTCTGTTGTAATCTATAAAATAAAATCATAAAAACTGCGCCCTTCGTCCACAACTTTGCGGAACGCAACTTTCCACACCCTATACGGAAAAAAGGATATAATGGCGATCGCATATCTTGTACAACCCTTGCCTACGCGCGCCTAAGAATAAGATGACATTACTTTTTTTGTGTAATCTTTGCCCTTTGCTGTAATTGTTGCATTGCAGGTATAATAGCCACCAAACGATTTTCCCGGTTTGTATGCAATTTTAACAATTACTTCTTCTATATCATTAAGGTCAATTTTGAACTTATCAATTTCTGAAAGAAACCATTTTTTATGTTGAATTATTGTGCCCTTTACAGTTTTACTCATTAGATCTTCTGGTTTAATGGTTTCTTTCAATAAGTCAATTTCAACCAGCTTTGTCTTTTCGGCGGGCAAAGACCCAATGTGCTTAAGAAAATAAAGATTGGTTACACTAACAAAGCTATCCGCCAAATTATTTGCAACACCCAATAATTGGTTTAATTTGCCCATTATTTCAATTAGTTAGTGTAACTTTATAATGTCAGAATTTTCCACTAGTCTACGACTAGTGGCAAGCTTAGCTTATTCTCAATTTGAATAGCTGAAAATTCTGATCATGCTCAAGAACCACTGGTCTTGTAAAGGATAAAAAGCTTACGCTTTATTCCCCGGTCTCTGACCGGTGGTTCTTGACATATTTACGGCGTGCTCCGGCAAACGCTTCGAAACCTTTGATCTCCTGTTTGAACCATACAAATCATTATAAACATTGGAAGAACTTAACCTTTGATGCAATCGAATCTGAAATACGGCGAAACATTGGATGAAAGGTTGGAATTTGTCAGGGCGAGGGATGAATGGGTTTTATTCTTAAGAGAGCATTTGCGGGGTTATGGTAACCCTTTTCAGGACTTGGGGGTGAGGGTTAGCGAATACCTTAAGGAAGAGGGAACTGAGACAGATGTTGCGAAAACGATGCTTGAATACCTTAATATAGAAAACGGGGAAATGAGGGTGGCTGTAGAAAGAAAAAACTCGCCTTGGCTCGGTCGCAGGGGCGATTCCCTTGGGATGAGGTTCGCTTATTTTCAGGATAGCCTACATGAAGCATTTAGGGATGCTGGAGTTGGAATCCAACATTTTGCCGAAAGGAAATTTGACGCAAAATGTGGAGCAAAAGCTGGTCTGGTTGCAGGGGCAGCTGCGTCAGCGGTTTATCTTGGGCGGCTGGGATACAAAGCAATAACAGACCCAGGGTATAGAGAAACAGTATCACAATCCCCAGTTGAATATGCGTTGTTTGAAGTATCGCTGTTAGCGGGGATGAATTTATTTGTGGCTATTAGCGGCGCAATGGCGGGCTTTCTAAATCAGGCTGTAGGTAGAATTAAGCCAAATTATAGTCTTTCTAAAAATAAGAACCAAGCAATTTAGTCAGCTTTCAACAACATCAGCAATTTTAGGTATTAACCTCTTCCAGTCAAATGCGTAAGATTTAATCCTGCCGTTTCGCTGGAGCTTTTTCAAAAGGGATTTATTCTTCAGAAGAAGATTAATCTTTTCCGCCATGTCTTTTTCGTTTCCCGGCTCAAAAAACAATATGTCCTTTCCCTCTTCGGCAACCTCTTCAATTGCCGCCAATCTTGAGGATACAACAGCTGTTCCGGAGCCCCAATACTCGAGAAGCTTTAATGTCAGCACGAGGTTGTTTGGAAGCGTGTCCGGCCTTGCAATCAGGCCAATCTGCGCCTGCATAAGGCAATTTTTCATTTCAGAATAGGGCTTCCAGCCGAGAAGCCTTACGTTCGTGATGTTTTCTTTTTTTATGATACTTTCAACAATATCTCTCTGCTGGCCGGAGCCCAGAAGAATGAAGTCTGCTTCCACGAACTTTGCGGCTTTTGGGATTAGGGGGACACCGTCCTGCTCGTCCATGCCGCCGTGGTGGATAATAACTGGTTTTCCGGTTTTCCTCTTTTTTGGAGAAAAATTCCCGGCCTCGACTCCGTCGTATACCACAAAAATCTTTTTTTCTTTAATCCCTTTCTTCACGAGAAGATTTTTCATCTGGTGCGACACAACAACAACTTTCCTTGCCTTCCTGAAGCACCAGTATTCAAGGGAAGAGAAGATGTTGATAAGGAAATTACCCTTCTTTGCTCTCATGTATTCCGTGTGGATGTCCGTTGCATCCAAAATCACCTTTCTCCTGAAGATTCTGGTGTAAAATGTTACTGGGATGCATGCAAGCGAGTTGTGTATAAAGTATGCATCGCAATTGTATTTGAACAGCTTTAGGAACAGCCTGAGAGAAAAATAAACGGAGCCAAACAAAGGGCTTTTTTCCTTTGACGGGTGGTATATTGATTCTACCCTAACGCCTTCAATGTGCTTTCTGTCCGAAGGCGCGATAATCATAACTTCATGGCCGCGCCTTTTGAGTTCTAATGCTGTCTTTAAAGTCCTTAACCCACCTCCACCCCTTATGGGCGATACAGGGTCATGGGTTGCAACTATTATCCTCATGGCAGAAAGGTTTTTTAACTGCTTTATAAAGATTGCATGAATCCATGGTTTTGGCATATATTTAACTACTTGTTAATGGTTACAAACAGAAAGATTTAAATAGTCCATTTGAATGCAGGAGCAAGGGTGGATTGAATGAAGTATGACTGTAAAGGAAATAATGGCGGAGTTGCCTATTTAGCAGGTGTCAGACCAAAGGAAATAGGCCTAATATCGACAAGTATAAAGGGGTCGATTGGACACGAGCCAGAAGCAAAATTACTGGCTCATGCGTTGGCTAATTACATTGTTTTTGGACCTGATGAGGATGGGGGGTCCCAGAAAGGGTTGAGGGAACGTGCTAATGAAGTGCTGCTTTGTCTGGCATTGTACCGTGCAAGAGATTATGCACGCGTGGGCGATGGAGCTAGGGTTTTGGGTTCGGTTGAATATGCAGTTGATTTTGCGCGTGCTGCACGCCGGGAAATTTCGCCAGAGGATATAGGCGAAGTTGTAGAGATGCTGATACAAGCACAGCTTTCATTGAGAAAATCAGAACGTTTACTGAGAGAATCAAAACGTTAAAAGTGAATATTCAATATGTTGAGGGTGGTCAGATGGTAAATGCAATAAACGGAAGGCAGAAAGAAGTTTATGGGCTAATTGCAGATTCTGAACTGGGTAAAGCCAGCGATTTAGGGTTTATGGGGCTTTTAAAACCTATGGAGCGCCATTTAGCTGCTGCTGAAGAGAATGCAAGGCATGCCGGCATTGACATCTCATCCAAAATGGGGGAAATTAGAACTAGGGAATCTCCTCAATGCGTTTACAGAGACATCTATAATGCAGAGAGATCTGCAGAAAGAGGAGAGGGTCAAGAGGCGCTCAGGAGCATAAGGGATGCAAGAGATGGTCTTGTATATTGCACGAGAATGGATGAAAAAGAGAGAGAGGCAATTGACTGCCGCATCATGGCTGTACTTTTTTCTTTGGGGCTCACAAAGGAGTTGCGCAAATACGCTTCCTTGAAATGGGAACCGGAAACTGAGCTTAATCTTTTAAGGGTGTAGGTGGATTTACTCAGGCAGTTCATTATACCTGAAGGTCACTTTCTTTCCCGTGTTCAGGTTCTGCGCAAAAACCTTCCTGCCGAGCAGGTTTACCCTGTAGAGTTCATCCTTCACTTCAACAATATCACCTACTTTGTAGAACGGCATCCTTAGGAGAACATTGACGCGATAAACATCCTTGCTTGTGAACTTGTCCCTTGTGTGAATCCTCGCGCTGATTTTTATCTCGCCGCCGAACTTCTGCTGCAGCTTCCTGCCGAATGCCTGGAGGTAGCTTTGCGAGGCATAGTAAATGTCAAAGCCGTTCTTCACCTTCTTTATCTGGGAAACCATGGGCTTCTGGAGGTGGTCTTCCACTTTGTTTACATAAGCCAGAATCTCCTTGGAAGGGTTCCTCAACTGCAGAATTCCTTCAAAGTACTGGGAATGCTTGGCTTCCATGAGTTATTGCTGCAGAAATGAGATTTATTAAGGTATCTATACAAAGTATTATAAATTTGGTTCGTCTCCGAGAATCAGATGATTCCGGAAATCAACTATAAAAACTTCAGCGAATTTCTTGATGGCAGGATAGGGAATAAAACATTGATGATTAACCCTGAAGATGACAGCAGGGTCTCGTACGGCGAAGCCAATGCGATTGCAAGCAAAACTGCAAATTTCCTCTCAAGCTTGGGAATAAAAAAAGACGACAAGGTTGCATTCATCTCGCTGAACTGTTTTGAGTTTATTTATGTGTTTTTTGCCTGCCAGAAGATTGGGGCTGTTTTCCATCCTGTCAACCCTTCCTTAAGCGAAGACGAGCTTTGCTACATTCTGGACAATTCAGACACAATCTGCGTTTTTGCAGATGAGGAAAATCTCAGAAAGATAAATCTGTTGAAAGGCAAGCTGGGGAGAATCAAAAACATATTCAGAACTGATTTTCTTGCGAGGATTGATGGTTTCCACAAAGATTTTAATGACCATAGTATAAACTTGGATTGCGATTCGATATTGATGTACAGCTCGGGCACAACTGGATTTCCGAAGGGAATTGTGCTTACCCAAAGAAATCTCCTATGCGAGGGTTACAGTATTATGAGGGCATTGCGGTTAAGCACAGAAACCGTCGGTTTCGTCAATCTGCCGTTGTTTTTCTCCGGCGGCTTGCTTTTCTCCTTCATGTCAAATGCCTGCGCTAATGAAGCGATGGTATTGCCGATAAGATTCAGCAAAAATAATTTCTGGAAAATAGTCGACAAATTTAAGGTAACATGGACTATGTGCGTTCCAACTATGCTGTCATTTTTATTGAATCCGCCTGAAGACATAAGCAGTTACAACACTTCATCGTTGAGGTTTGTATGTTCTGGCGCAGCTCCGGTCCCTGTTGATGTAATGAAGAGCTTTGAAAAATCTTTTGGGGTGCATATCGTAGAGGTTTATGGTTTGACAGAGAACACAGCTTTAACGACTATCAGCCCTGTTGAGAAGGAAAAAATAAAGATGGGCTCTGTAGGCAAGGCAATGGACATAGCCGAAATGAAAGTGGTGGATGGAAATGGGAATGAATGCAAAGATGGTGAAGAAGGGGAAATTATGATTAAAGGGCCGCATGTTTTCAGGGAATACTACAGAAACCCAGAAGCCACAAAAAAGGCGCTTGAAAACGGATGGCTCCACAGCGGCGATTTGGGTTACAGGGATAAAGAAGGGTATTATTATGTTTCTGGCAGAATAAAGGAAATAATAAAGAAAGGGGGAGTTTTGATATCCCCGGTTGCAATTGACAGGGTTTTCTACCAGCATGATGCCGTGCAGGATGCAGCAACCATTGGCGTTCCAGATAAGATGTACGGCGAAGAAATAGTGACTTTTGTGGTTCTGAAACAGGGAAAGGAAGCAAAAGAAGGGGAGCTGAAGGAATTTTGCATGAATCATCTTGAGAAGTTCAAGTGCCCAAAGGAGATTGTTTTTGCCGATTCAATACCGAAGGGGCCTTCCGGAAAGCTGCTTAGAAGGGAACTGCTCAAAAGCTATCTGGAAGGGAAAAAGTGAATCTGAGTGTATACAAATAATCTTCCCAACGCTAAATCCTCTTCTTTATCAGCTTGAGACGGGAGAAATTCTCGCGCTCCATCTCCTCAAGGCGCATCCTTATGTAGGCGGCAGATGACTCCATTCTTGGTATGACAATCTGCTCCAGCGCATTAACCTTCCTTTTCGTTTTTTCAATCTCGTTCAGGAGCTTTTTCAGCGTGATTTCCACTTCGGCTGCGATTATGACCTTCTCCACAACCCTCTCATAGGCATCCGCAGTCTCGTCTATCCTTATTGAAGAGGACAGCAATCCGTAGCCGCGCCCCATGAAATTCTTCTCAAGGGCCTTTCCGGAAATCTTCGGCACTCTCAGGCCCATCACGTTCTTCTCCTCTATGGAGACTTCGGGGCCTTCCGTAATGGCAAGCGCAATTGACTTTATGTGCAAATCATTCTCAATAGTCCTCGTAACTGACATCTTGTAAATTGCTCCCCTGTAGATTTCTGTAAGCTCCCCCCTGGATTCCTTTACCTTCTTCAGAACCTCGAAGAATTCCAGTATCAGTCCGTCACGCTTTTTCTTCAGCAGATTGTAGCCGGACTTGGCCAACTTTATTTTTTTCTTCAGCGCTATAAGCTCGCTTCTTGTTGGCTTTACGTCTGGCATTATTCCTGCCCTTTCCAGTGCTTTTCCTTAAAGTCGTTGGAAATCCTTGTCAGCTCGCGCTTGGGAAACTTTGACAGAAGTTTCCATCCAATCTCAAGGGTTTGCTGTATGCTTCTGTCCTCTCTGCTTCCCTGCTGGACAAATGCCTCCTCAAACTCCTGGGCAAACCTAAGCAGCCTCTTGTCACGGTCGGACAATGCCTCCTCCCCTACAATTGCAACTAAACCGCGCAAATCACGCCCTTCTGCGTAGAAAGCATACATCTGGTCGGACACCTGCTTGTGGTCCTCTCTGGTTTTTTTTGGGCCAATTCCGGAATTCATAAGCCTAGACAGGGAAGGCAATACATCAACAGGCGGGAAAATTCCCTTTCGGTGAAGCTCCCTTGACAGCACAATCTGGCCTTCCGTAATGTAACCAGTCAAGTCCGGAATTGGGTGCGTAATGTCATCTCCAATCATCGTAAGGATTGGAAACTGTGTAATGGAGCCTTTCCTGCCCTTAATCATTCCTGCCCTCTCGTAGATTGATGCAAGGTCGGTGTACATGTATCCAGGATAACCCCTTCGTCCGGGAACTTCCTCCCTTGCAGCTCCAATCTCCCGCAGGCTCTCGCAGTAGTTTGTCAGGTCAGTCAATATCACCAGAACGTGCATGTCGTGCTCGTATGCAAGATATTCTGCAGCTGTTAACGCCATCCTCGGGGTAATGAGCCTTTCAACTGCGGGGTCGTCCGCAAGATTGAGGAATACAACCGCCCTTTCAAGCGCGCCTGTTTCCTCAAAGTCACGCATAAAATGCTGGGCTTCCTCATTTGTAATTCCCATTCCCGCAAACACAATTGCGAACTTTGCGCCTTCTCCAACAACTTTTGACTGACGGGCAATCTGCAGTGCAATTTCATTGTGCGGCAGACCCGAGCCTGAGAAAATAGGCAGCTTTTGGCCCCTTACAAGAGTGTTCATTGCATCTATGGTTGAGATACCCGTCTGGAAAAATTCCGAAGGAGAACTTCTCGAATAGGGGTTTATTGCAGCGCCTATTATTTCAACGCGCTTTTCGGGTATTATGTCCGGGCCGTTGTCTATGGGCTTTCCGGCTCCAGAAAGAATCCTGCCAAGCATGTCCTTGGAGACTGAAAGCTTGATGTTTTCCCCCAGGAATTTTACTTTGGTTTCCCTGTCAATGCCGGAAGTGCCCTCGAAAACCTGCACGACCACGGTATCCCTGGATGTATCGAGAACCTGGCCGTTTTTTATTTCCCCGGATGGGAGCTGAATACGCACAAGGTCTGCATATCCTATTGGCTCTGTCTTCTTCACAAAAATCAGGGGACCGGCAATCCTTTCTATGGTCTTGTACTCTTTCAGCATTTCAATCACCCAAGTTTGTTAAATTCTTCTTCCATCTCTGCAACAACATTTGAGAGGAGCTTTTCATAGTCCCTCTCGAACTTTGCGTTGGCGATGTTGTCCTTTGCCCTTGTTGCCATTATCTGCTTAATCCTTATGCCACGCCCCAATGCGCCCTGTGCCAGGCTCTGGAAGTGAAGTATGGTCTTAACAAGCTTGTAGGTCTTTGGCAGCGGGGAGTATGTGTCAACTTCATGGTATGCGTTCTGCTGGAGCACATTTTCCCTTATCAGCCTCGCAACTTCAAGTGTAAGCTGCTCCTTCTCAGGCAATGAATCCGAGCCAACAAGCTGGACAATCTCCAAAAGCTTATCCTCTTCCTGCAGTATCTTCATGGAGCTGCCGATTGCATCACTCCAGTCCGCTGAAACACTTTCCTTGAACCATGGCGCAAGCTGGTTCAGGTACAATGAATACGATGTAAGCCAGTTGATTGAGGGGAAGTGCCTTCTCTGGGCAAGCTTTGCGTCCAAAGCCCAGAATGTCTTTGTAACCCTCAATGTTGATTGTGTTACAGGCTCTGAAAAATCCCCTCCGGGAGGAGATACTGCGCCGATAACAGAAATTGAGCCTTCTTTTTCCGTTCCGAACGGAATAACGCGGCCGGCGCGCTCATAGAACTCCGCAAGCCTCGTTGAAAGGTATGCCGGATATCCTTCCTCGCCGGGCATTTCTTCCAGCCTTGAGGAGATTTCCCTCATCGCTTCAGCCCATCTTGATGTTGAATCCGCCATTAAAGCAACGGAAAATCCCTGGTCCCTGTAATATTCGGCAATGGTTATGCCGGTGTAAATTGAAACTTCACGTGCCGCAACAGGCATGTTTGACGTGTTTGCAATCAGGGCAGTCCTGTTCATGAGGGGCTTTCCGGTCTTGGGGTCCGTAAGATGGGGAAATTCAGTGAGCACTTCAGTCATCTCATTTCCACGCTCGCCGCATCCAATGTAAACTATTATGTCTGCGTCCGACCATTTTGCAAGCTGCTGCTGTGACACTGTCTTTCCGGCTCCAAACGGACCGGGAATAGCCGCAACTCCCCCTTTGGCCAGGGGGAAAAATCCGTCGAATATGCGCTGGCCTGTTATCAATGGGGTTATGGGCGGAAGTTTTTGCTTTACAGGCCTTGGCTTTCTTACCGGCCATGTGTGCATCAGCATAAGATGGGTGCCATCGTCAAGCTCTCCTATAGGCTCGTCAACTGTGAATTTTCCTGCGTTTATGGACTTGATTTTTCCGCCTGCATTCGGGGGAACAAGTATCTTGTGCATTATCCCTTCCGTCTCTTCAACCTCTCCCAGAATATCTCCGCCTGAAACCTTGTCTCCCTTCTTTTTCAGTGGCTTGAAGTCCCATTTCTTTTTTCTATCGAGTCCAGGAGCGTCAATTCCGCGCTTGATGAAATCGCCCATGAGATTTTTGAGCACCGGCAGAGGCCTTTGGATTCCATCATAGATTGAAGTAAGAAGCCCGGGGCCAAGCTCGACCGAAAGGGGCTTTCCGGTATTTATTACCTCTTCATCGGGCTTGATTCCTGAAGTATCCTCGTAAACCTGGATTATGACGTTGTCGCCGTCTATCTGGATTACCTCGCCCATGAGCTTTTCATTTCCAACCCTTACAACATCATACATTCGGGCCTTCAGGTTCTTTGCAACCACTACCGGCCCTGCAATCCTGTACAGCGTTCCTTTTTCCATTTTATATCACCCGTAAAAACTCCCTATTTGTTCCATACGTCCACGCCTATTGATTTTATTATCATTTTCCTTAAATCATCTTCCATAGGATTTTCTGAAAGCATGACTGCAACAGGGTTTATTGACTCCTGTACGCGCATCTTCTGGTGCTCCTGGAATTTGCCCATTATGCCCCCGTCTATTATCACAATGCCGAACCGCTTATCGGACATGACTTCAAGCACCTTTTCCGGGCTTTCCGTCTCAAAAGTATGCTGTATCCCGGCAAGCTGGAATCCAAGGACGAACCTGCTGCTGCCTGCAACTGCAATCTCCGCCATTATGCCACCACCAGCTGCCTTGAGAGAAACTCATCTTCAACTCCAAGTTGCTTTCCCCTGATGATGGTCTTGAGATTGGAAACTTCGAGCTCCTTTGCAAACATGTATCCAAGTATCACATCCACGGACAATGGATATTGGTGCGACAGCAATGTGGCCTTGCCCAAAAGGTGGAGTTTCATGAGGTTCTCAAACTCGATGAGGGAGTGCGTTTCATCAAGCTTTTTCACGGAGTAGTCAACTATTTCCGAGTACTGGCTCTTTCTTAGAATATCAAATGTCTCCCCGAGAGTTTTTGCGCCGAGAAGCTTCCTCGAATGCGGCAGCACAAAATTTCCGTCAAACTTTATGAGGGATTTCTCAATTACCGCCTGCTCAACGTTATTGCGCCTAAGCCTGATTAATGTAAGAACATTTTTTGCCTCAACCTCTGCGCTCAGGAAATCCCTGAACAGATTGCCGTTACTTGGCAGCCCCGCAACAAATTTCAGGACATCATTATAATAATACTGGTCAAGGGCGTTTTCAATCTCCGCGGTTACTGTGGGCATTTCCTTCAGAAACCTGCTGTCCACAATGCCTGACTTTTTTATTATATCCTTAGCCCCTTTTAGCTTCATCAACACCTCAAGCTCCTTTGCGCCGAGGCTTCCTATTGGGTTCAGAAGGGCCCTTATGCTTTGGGGGTCTGAGTCGATGGAAATTCCCCTGATGAGTATTTTTACGTTCTCAAAATCCCATCTTTTCAGGTATATGCCAAGCAGCATTTCAAGGCTCTCGTCGGACATCCGCTTCAGCTTTGCCATGGTGTTGAGCAGGTTTGAGTTGAGGGCATTTTCGAGCAGGTCAACTCCGGACATATTTGAAGCAAGCCCCTCAATCTCGCGCCTGTATGCAGAGTCTGAAAGGAACCTTGAGATTTCCCCTAATTCCATCTTCATTATCTTGTCGTAGTCGTGCCTCTTCAAAAGCAGGGCCTTCATCACCCTCGTGCGCACAAAAACATACGGATTTTCGCTTAGTCTCATTTTAGCAATGCATTGTGTATCTCATGGGAATTCTTTTCCGCCACTGTTTCCAGCAGGGTGTCAAAGCTCAGGTCTATCGATACTGAGCCTTCTTCATTTTCAGCAATCAAGCCGCCAATCATGCCGCGTATTTCAGCAGGATACTTTTCCCTGAAGAAAGGCGCATCATTACTGCTGCAAAATATCTTTCCTATCTTCAGCTCGGATTCCGCGCGTGCAAGAAGCTTGCTTAGAACTTCGCGCTGCTTCATCTTTTTTAGGCTCTCCCTTGAGCCTTCCATAACTTCCTGGATGAGGCGCTTCTCTTCAGCAAGGCACCTTTTTTTTGACTCAAGCGTTGCCGCTGCGATCTCGCGCCTTTCATTCTCCTCAATGGACTTCCTGACACGCTTAAGGGCAATTTCCCCCGCTTCCGAGGACTGCCTTTTTGCCTGCTCCATTATCTGAAGAGCCTCCTGCCTGGCTTTATCTATAATAGAGTCCCTGCCCCTGTTTGCCTGCTCAAGAAGCTCTTCCTTTACTTCGTTCAGTCCCATATTTCTAAGCGCCGCCCAGCATAACCAGTATGAGGATTGCTATAACAAAGCCGAAGATTACTATCGTTTCGGGAATGACTGTCAAAATCAGACCCTTTCCGAACAGCTCTTCCTTCTCGGCCATGGCGCCCATTGCCGCTACACCAATGCCCTTTTCTGCATAGGCTGCCGCTATAGCGCTTAATCCTATAGCAAGGCCGGAGCCCATTGCGATTAATCCTGCGTCTACTGCCATTTTTCATCCCTCCTGTATTTTCTTTTCCCCGAACGGGGTGTATGGTAATCCTGAGCCGTGGAAAAACTTGGAAAAGAATTCCACGTAATGCAGCCTTACTGCGTGCAAAAAGGGGCCGATTATGCCGAGCGCAATGTTTATTGCGTGGCCAACCGTTCCAATCAGGATTGCGAATATTATGTAGATTCCGCCTTTTTCTATCAGGGGCATGACAAAGTTGTCGTTTACAACCAGTGCAAGGTAAACCGATGCAAGGCCTACAGCGCCAAGGCGTGAGTAAGAGAGCATGCTGCTGAACAGCGTTGGAAGCTCTATGGGGCCCTGAATTCCTTCTCCCATGTAAAGCATAACTACAGATGCAAGCATCACTACTGCACCGACAGCGTAATGCATGTTTATCGAGCTGGTTAATGAAAGAGCGAGCAATGCCAGTCCAACCTCAAAGACAATCCAGCTGAGCTTTGCGTTTATTGCCTTTCCGATGCCGTGGCTTTTCCACTCGTTGATGAATCCAAGAATGAAGCCCAGGTTGACGTGGATAAAACCCATCATGACGCCTATCGCCAAAACAGCAGGAACTTCGTTGCCTGCAATTGATATGCTCCCGTGAACCCTGCTCAGCAATCTGGGAAACTCAAAATGGCCGATTTCCTCAAAGCCAAGGTATTCCCCAAAAATAAATCCGAATATTATTGTAAAAACTGAGGCCTGAATCATTGCGTTGAGGAGCTGCTTTGCCGCAGGAAGCCTCTTTTTCAGGTAGAGGAAAAGCGCCAGAAGCACAATACCATAGACAACATCTCCAAGCATCATTCCAAAGAATATGGGGAAAGTGAGGAAAAGCATGAACGTTGGGTCCAGTTCCCTGTAAGACGGAAGAGAATACAGGCCAAGGAAGAATTCAAACGGCTTTACGAACTTTGAATTTCTGAGCTGCACCGGAATATTTTCCCCCTTCTTTGTTTGCGACTTTTGAACAAGAACTTTTCCCCTGAGGTGCCTGTTAAGCTCAGACTCCACATGGCTGAATCCTGATTCCGGAACAAATCCGGATGCAATCAGGGCATTTTTTGTGGATGCAAATTTCAGCGGGGCTTCCATCTTTTCAAGGCGCTCGGAAAGGAAATCCTCATTTGTCTTCAGGAAAACATCCCAGCTCTTTTTTGTGTCATTGATGTCCTTTGAAGCCAGGGCGGAGTCTTTTCTCAGCTTTGAAATCTGCCTGTCAATCTTTTCAATCTCCTGCTCAATGCTTCCCTTAAGCCTGGATGCGAGCTTTATTTCCTCGAAGCCCCTGATGCAGGGCGTTATGCTGCCTAAATCCCCTTTTTTGAAGAATACTGCAAACAGTAACCTTCCATTGTGCTCTTTGCAGGATATCTCGTGGGGTATAGTTTCGGGAATGCTTATGCTTTTTGCCCTGCCCAAAATGAAATCCAATGATGAGTATTCTGAAAAAATATGGGCAGGCAACCCAAGAAATTTCAATGCCTCAAGGTTCTGCCTCTCTGAAGTCAGGCTTGAAATTCTTTCATTGCATTTCTTTATGTGCTCCAACCTTTCGGTTACGTGCATGTTAAGGTCGTCTATCAGGTGGGAAAGCTTTTGATGGCTCTTCATGACCTTTGCGGGGTCTGTCTTTGTGCCGTTGATGGACATTAGGGACTTAACCGCGCGTATCTTTACAAGAAGTGAGGCAGTTTTTTCGGCTTCCTCCATCGGGGTTCCGATGTCGAGTTCGGATGTCTTAACGTGCTCGGTGATGTGGAGCACATTCAGGGCGTAAAGCCTGTCTACAACCTTTGGCATGAGCTGCTTCGTGCTCATTACCACAATTTTTGCCATTGGTTCAGGCGTTATCATAACTGCTCCATGAATCTCTTTAGAATCAAGTCGGATGCCCTTGAAGCGTTGCTTTTCGCCTTTTCCTGAAGCTTAACAATATCCTTTTCAGCCTTTGCGAGCAGCTCCTTTTTTTGCTTTTCTATCCTTTCCCTGCTACCCTTCAGCAGCTTTTCCTCCTCGGCCTTTACCTTCCCGGCGCTCTCCTCAATCAGGGAAGATGCGTCCTTCTTTGCCCTGGAGATCACTGCATCGGCATCCTTTTTTGCCTTTTCGAGAATCTTGTCCGCGTCTTCCTCGGCTATTTTTATGCTTTCGATGAGTTCCGTGTCCATGTTAACCCTGAAATCCAGCCACCCTTTTAATAATCCACCCATTTAGGCTATGAAATTTATTGAAAATTCGTGGGTTTAAAACCCTTCGCTTTAGCATGAATTTTCAATCCCGCAAAGTTGCCTATCCATGGCAACTTTGAATTATTTGGAGTAAATAGGGGTACTTATAAAACTTATGCCAGATAGGTCTTGCAGGGAAACTGTAATTTGGCACAGCTTTTAAACCACGTTTTTCTTCCGAAAAAAAGGCATATGGTTTTATTAAGGGGTAAAATCTCCAAAGAGAATGCGCCGGCGTAGGCAAGCCCGGTACGCCGCTAAGCTGAGAACTTAGTGTCCGTGAGGACTCCTGGACTTAAAAACCTGTCGGTTTTTAAGTTGATCAAAATTCTTCGAATTTTGACATTTCAAAAACTTTCGGTTTTCCGGGAGTTGAAAATCCCAGCGCCGGCGCCCTTACTTTAGGCGGTATGAAATTCATAAATAACTTTTCCTGTCAAGCCACAACTTCGCTTCCATTGTCCCCTTTTGAAATCTTTATCACGTGGTCAACAAAACTTTCTATCTTTGACTCGTGGCTTACAATGATGACCTGCTTCATGCCGAGCTGGCTTAGGACGTCGCGAACCTTGTCAAGCTGCTCCGTTGAGAATCCGTCAGTCGGTTCGTCAAGTATGATGATGTCTTTTGTGTTTATGGTGCTTACAACGTCATTTATGACCCGGTTCAATGCAAGCCTGTAGGAAAGGGCCACGGATGTTTTCTCCCCTCCAGAAAGGGTGTCAACAAATGACTCATAGCCGTTCTGCTCTATAACCGGGGTGAATTCGTCGTCCAGTCTTACTGAAATCATGTCGTCATCCACGAGCATGGAAAACCACCTCTGGAAAAGCCCGTTGAATTCAGCGTGGATCTTTGCCATGACATTCTTCTCTATGGTAATGGCCAGATTTACGAAAAAATTCTCAATCCAGTTGTGGATTTGGGAGTGCCTTTGCAGTGTTTCCTTTAACGCGCTCTTTTCCTGCAGCTCCTTTTCTATGCTCCCGATAATCTTCAGCGTGCTCTCTCTGACTTTCTGGCTGGATACAATTTCAAGCTCAAGGGCGCGCTCTTTTTGCAGCAATGCATCAATGTCTTTCTTCGCCCTTGCATACTCCTCCTCAGCACATTCAAAGCCCTTTAACTCAGTGCCAAGCAGAATCTTCCTTGAGCTTATCTCATCAATCTTGCTGCTTATTGACGAATGCTCGGCAACTGCCTTTTCCCGCTTCTCGCTGAGGATTTTCAGCGACTGAACCCTTATCCTGGCAACAGCTGCCCTGGTTTCCTGCTGTCTCAGTTCATCGAGCTCGGACTTTGCCTTTGCAAGGCTTACTTCGAGATTTTTGAGCTCAGCATCGTGCAGTGCAATGTGGGCTTCCGCGCTTTTAATCCTTGAGTCTTCCTTGCCGGCAATATCCTTCTTATGCCCGGGAGAGACTGGCTGCATGCATAACGGGCAGCTGTCCATGTCCAGAATGCCCTTTTTGGCTGCTTCCGATGCGGATTTGTCCGCCCTGAACTGGCCGATTTTTGAATCAGCTGCACGAATCTTTGCCTGGAGCTGCTCAATGTCAATTTCCCTTTTCTTTCTCATCTCGGGCAGGTTTTCCGCAACAAATTCATCAACCTGAAGAGAGGAGATTTCCCTTTCAAGCTGGGCAATCTCTAGCGAGAACTTTTTTCCGTATCTCAGCAGGCTGTTAAGCTCAACTTCGCATTTTGCAATCTCCTGCCTTGCCTGCGTTAGCTTTTTGATGTCCCCCTCCCAGCGCAGGATGGAGTTCTTCATTGAAGCAATTTCAGCAGAAGCCCTTTCTTTTTGGGGTGCAAGTGTTTTTATGCGCTCAGCCAATGAGCTCAGTTCCGCCACGAGCTTTTCCTTTTGCCTTGCCTTTTCGGGGATGTCGGAAATCTGCGCCTCAATAAGCTTCCTGCGCTCCCTGATGTCCCTCAATATTATCGAGGAATTTTGGGCAATTGTCTTGTACCTGTCGATGTTGAAAACCTTCCTTAGCGTGTCAAGCCTTGCGTCCCTGTCTTCCGAAAGTATGGCCTTCATCTCCTCCTGCGGCGTGTACACTGTAAACCTGTAGAGGAGGTCTTTGGGCCTGTTGAGAAGTTCTTTTGGGTATCCAAGAATGCTCAGGACTTCGGCTTTGAGCTCGACAGGGCTGCACTCCTTTTTTCTTCCATTGATGACTATGTAGCAATAATCCTGCCTGACTTCGTCCCTCGCGCGCTTGAGGGTTCTTTTTATCAGGACTTCCCTGTTATCCACTGAAAGGCAAAGCTCGACGCTGCCCTCGTTCTTGCCGTGCCTAAGCAGCATTGAGCCGGTTAGGTCGGTGCGGCGTATGCCGAACAAAGCAAACTCTATGGCGTACAGTATAGACGACTTTCCAGCGCCGATGTCCCCTGAAAGAAGGACAGAGCCGGATGGAAAACTAATGTCATGGCTTGCGTACGACCTTATATTCCTCAGGGCAAGGGATTTAACCTGCATGGGGGCAGTGATGCAAGTTTTCTATTTAAGGATTGATGTTGTGGAGACACATAAACTTTAAATAGTTCCTGTGTTACGGGCATGCTATGGAAAAGAAGGGAAAGATTACGCCGAAGGAGGTTGTGTTAAGCCTGCCGTTCTTTGCCGCTTTCATATGGTTCGTGAGCCTTATTGCGAGCACGAATACAGCACAGCAGAATCTCCAGCTTTCTCCCGGAAGGTTTAATGCGCTGGTTACAGTGTTGTTCCTGTTTATACTGATTTATGGCGCTTTGTTGTTCTACATATTCAGGGCCTTGCGCAAGGAAGAGACGGTGGAGAAGACCATGGCTGCAAGGGTAAGCAGGATGAAAACGAGGTCAAGAGCTGTTTCCGGGAAGCGCAGGAAGAGAAGGTAATTACTTTTTCATGCTTTCTTTCAGTTCATCAATAACCTTGACTGGTCCCGGGTCTGTTCTCCTCCTTATTGCGAGATAGTAGGAAACATAATCCAGGAAATTTATGGTTGCCATGGTTCTGCAGAGAAGCGAATTGCCTATGGTCTTTATCGAGATTATGTCAATATTGCCCTTCATTATGTCTTTGGTTACGGAAATCCTCTTCCTGATGCGCTCATTGTCTTCGTTGTCTTCAATGACAACTGCAATGTAGCTTCTCCTGTCCATCCCCTCATATCCAACAATTTCGTTGTGGTCAAGTTCCGGGAAGGTGTTATGGTAAGCAGGCACCTTGCTGTTCTCGTTGAGCTGGGTCTTGAAGCGGTAGGCAACAGCCGACAAGCGCTGGGACGAGTAAATTACAGCAAGCTTGCCGTCAATCTTCGATGCAAGTTCCCTTGCCTTTTCCCTGAAGCTTTCGCGCTTTGAATTAAGGGTGGATACAAGCTCGTTTACGTCATCGCTTTTTATGCTCACAAATCCCGAATTAGAGGCTATGCCGAGCATGGGAAAAAGAAGGTACCCTATGGCCTGCCTTGGAGACAATCCGGAAGGAATCCTTATGACCCTGCCGCATTTCTCTGACAGCGTGCCACCAGAGGTTATGCCAATTATGCTGCATCCCTTTGATTTTGCATCTTCAACTGCAGAAAGTGTTTCCTCGGTTTCTCCGGAGTAGGAGACTGCAAAAACCAATGTCTTGTCATCGGCAAACGAAGGCAATGAGTAATCGCGGACAACAAATACAGGTATTCCTGATTTCTCCATGAGCAATGCAAGAATATCGCCGGATATTGCGGAACCTCCCATTCCTGCAACAATAATCTTGTTTATCCCCCTTTTTGCAGTTATGCCCTTTGGAAGAGACAAGGATTCCTTTATCTGCTTTGGGAAGTCCTCGATAACTGCAAGCACGTTTGAATTGTCAACAGCCATTTGTCTCAAGCCGTGAAGCTTGAATAAATAGTTTTCGATTGCGGAGGAGCATAGACAACTAGCCGATATATCCTAATAGAAACATTAACCCCTATCTTCGAATATTAGAACAGATCTATGTCCAGGGTCGGACTCATGATAAACGTTCCATCCATTTGCCCTGTAATTGTCCGCAACGCTCTCAATTACGCTTGGTGCCGTTCCTTCGGGTATTTGACAAGAAATTAAGCTTTGCTTCTTCTCCATTCCGCGGAATAAGGCAATGTCGATTTGGAGTTCTAGGCTGTCAGCTTGAACTGCTTCAGAAGGTCGCAATTTGGTTGTTTGTTCGAATGCCATTTTATTTCCTGAAGTTATTATGGGCAGTATTTAAAACTTTCCTTTATTTACTACTCTAGAGGAACTCCTTAGCTCCTTCCTAAAGAACATAATCTCCTTTCCACATTCAGGTAAAGGGCAGCGCTCCACATCTGCCTTTGTGCTCCGCCCCCTTCTCCTGTAAGCGGATTGTACCATTCACGAAAGCCTTTAAGCTGATTCCATCGGTTAAACCCTTCTAAGACAAGCTCGTGAGCACCCATTTTTTCCAGCGCTATAATGGCATTGCCCATGGCGTGAGGCCAGATAGTTCCGTATTGATTTACCCTTTCATTTGTCTTCTTTTCTTCGCCAATGCATTCGGGCATTGCAAGGTCATTGGCTCTGAATCCATAAGGGGTTAGCATTTTCTCAAATTGCTTTATTACGGAAGGATATTGCCCTTCCTCTGCAATGCCCCAGCGTACTGCAAGTGCCTGTCCCAAGGTATCAAATGAATCTGTTTCGGGATGGTCAGTGTAGTATTCTCCCTTCCAAAAGCTTTTAATGATTTCATCTCTTAAGGGTTTAGCCTTGTCTTTTAATCCCATGAGATTGTAAACATGATAAAGAAGCGCATTATTGGAGAGCAGCGTAACATCTTCCGGCTCCCGGACATTGTTGTTCCATTTTTCGGTCTTTTTGAGGAACCGCACATTGTCCCTCCAATCGCCACCCCGAAAGAGCCCATCGCGGATGTTTGTTTCTGCAAATGCCAGTGCACGTTCGATGCTGTCCGGATGCTCTTCGGATAAGGTTGTGTCTCCCGTTAATATTTCATAGGTGCGGAATGCGTCAATGTAGTGCAGTTCTGAATCAGTTGTATGCGGCGTCAAGTTATCTGTTGAAGATTGCCCAGCAAGAAGAGGGAGATGATTTCCTATCTTTCGTATGCGGGAAGGGTCTTTCATTAAGCGAACAACTTTTTGGAATAAAATCTTGTATGGTTCGTCATAAAGTATAATACTAATGTGCCCGTCATCATGCTGGTGCTGCGCCAAATTACTGAGGTGTTTTCTGGCAACATCCTGGTGTCCAACCTTGAGAAGTCCGTAAAGCCCCCCAATGGCAAAATCCCTTGTAAAATACTGGTATCTATATTCCGTCAGTCCCGGACTTGCCCATATACCATTGCTTCCTATGCACCCTTGGATAACCTCCTCAGCTTCCCTGATACGATATTTTTTGATAATTTCCTCTGCTTCTTCGATTTTCCATTCCCTATCCATCTTGGAGGGGGGTGGAGATTGATTTATAAAGATTGCAGGGCTCTTATCCTTCTATTCCCAAATCTTTAAAAAAGAAGAGTTTCTCCAGAGCATATCTCAATGTGGGCGTGGCTTGCCTGAAGAGACTAAAGCAAATAATGGAGGCTAAAATGGGAATGTACAAATACATAAGGGATATCTGGAAGTCGCCAGCGCAGAATTCTGAAACAATCAAGAGCAGGCTAATAGAATGGAGAGATGAGCCTTCCACCATAAGGATAGAAAGGCCGACAAGGCTGGACAGGGCAAGGTCATTAGGATACAGGGCAAAGCCCGGGGTCATAATGGTGCGCCAGAGGGTGGCAAGGGGCGGAAGAACCAAGGAAATACACCGGAAGGGAAGAAAGCCCAAGCGCTTTGGAAGGATAAAGGTTATTGGAAAAAGCTACCAGTGGGTTGCAGAGGAGCGTGCTGCAAAAAAATTCCCAAACTGCGAAGTCTACAACAGCTACCTTGTGCTTCAGGACGGCAAGCATGCGTGGTACGAGATAATACTCCTTGACAGGGGACATCCGGCCATACAGAACGACAGGGTTTATGCCGGAATAATCTCCCAGAAGGGGCGCGCAGAGCGTGGATTGACCTAGAAAAGAATTGGAGTTAAGTATACCTCTATCAGGGCTGCAACTACCAGAATGGCTACCGAGAGGATTATCAAATCAAAGGAATCAACAAGTATCTCCTTGAATCTTTTGCTCCTGTAGTCGTGCTTGATTATGGCTATGGATATTATGCCTCCTGCCAATGCTGCCGTAAAATATGCAAGTATTTCCGGTATGCCGTGCGTGAAGTAGCGCAGGAACGCAAGCGAGAAAGCGGAAAAAATGCCCCCTTCAATGACGGATGTCATAAGGCCAGCCATGGCAGCGCCTATTACCGAGGCGTTCCATGCCAGGATAAAGATTGCGCCGGCGCCGTAAAAAAATGAGAACAACAATGCAAAGAAAAGCACCCTTATATTGTTCATCAGGATTACCATGAACGCCTTTGCGGAAGAAATTGCGTTGCCGGTGAACTTTGCGTTGATTGATTGTATGGTGCTGTCCTGCGCCAAAAACAGTGTTGATGACATGTCACTCGGCAATATAATCTTCCATGCTGCAAATGCAACTGTAAAGCCAAGGAACAGGAACATGAAATAGCTCAGTGCTCTTCCGTGTGACTTCAGAAGAAATCTCTCTCCCACATTCTGCTTGTCCTTGTCTTCCTCAAGGGAAATTGCGCCGTGTATGAACTGGATGCATGCCAACACAGTAAGAAATACCATAACGACGGAAGAGTAATCCTTGAAAATCCAGTAGGCAAGGAATACTGCAAGCGAGGAATAAACAGCGCCTATGAAGAACATCTCCCAGGGCCTTCTCTCGGCTTTCCTGGGGCTTATCAGAAATTCGAAGACCATGGGGAACTTCAAAGATGGTGATTTAAATAGTTTATGATAATACCCGGCAACCCGAATGGAGTGAGCATGCACCTCCTCTATGACTGGTCGCTCGTAATTTTACTATAAAATTGGTTTCTGGACCTTCTCATCAAGTGCCTCATTCATGGAAACTCTTTCAAAAACACTAGTGCCAGCTTTTTGTATGAGGTGCCCATCAGAAAGCAATCGCATGTGCTGTGGTCCAGTTTCTGGTGTTAGTGCAACTATATCCCATTGAGTTCCAACAATCTTTGGAAGCATATAGCGTCCATCTCTTTCAGGGCTTTGATATGCACCATGGAGTCTTTGAACTAATGATAATATATGCGCAGGTTTTGCCGATTCAATAAGCACGCGCACATCTGGGGGAGTCTGCTCGACAGCTCGTGCAAGCAGATCGCTTGCTTGATTATCAGTAAATTGTATTCTTCCAGAGTTGTCTCTAACCAAAGAATAAGAAACTCGCTGCACCCCGGTGGCGTCTATTGCCTTATAAAAAGAAGGAATCGCAGATGCATTATTAGGCAAGATGAGGTAACTTATCCCTACATCTAACCCCCGCTCCTTTAATGCCTTTATTCCTTGTATGGCATCGCTAAATGAACCTGCTCCTCTGGTAAGTGCATTGTCTTCTTCTGTACCCCCGTTTAAAGAAACATCAATGCCATTCATTTGTTCGAGTATCGGGAGGTTGCGCGTAACTAACTCTGCGTTTCCATTTGTTACCAAAGCAACCTCAGAAAAACCGCCTAGGTAAGAAAGAACGGAGTATGCATACTCTAATCGTTCAGGATTAAAGAGAGGCTCTTTTCCGGCAAATGCTACGATTATGCTTCGAGAAACATAATGTTCTTTGAGTTTTTCAATTTTCTGTCTTAACGTCTCAAGCGGCATTTCCCCTGTTGGATGGCCAAACTCAGGAGATATGAAACAATCAGGACAGGAGAGGTTGCATCTGTTATTAATTTCAATACTCATGATAAGGGGATCTCTCTTTCCCTCTGCTGCCCGTACTACATATGATGAACCAAAACCACTTGCCATAGTAGGTTAGGAAGCTTCTTGCCTTTATAAGATGGGTAGAGCTAATTTTGAAACAAAATGGTAAAATTTATAAATTAATCTTACATTCTTGAATGAATGGCTAGCCTAAACAGGCCAATTGGAGAGTTTTATCCCAGAGACATAGTAAGGTTAGATGTAAAGGATAAAAAACTTATTTCTTTATTGCTAGCAAATGGCTCACTATCGTATTCGCAGTTCGGGAAACAAATTGGCTTATCAAGAAGTAATGTTGCAAGAAGAGTTACATTACTTGAAGAAAAAGGGGTTATTGTCGGTTATAATGCGTTTATAGACGTTTCGAAATTAGGAATCAATACTGCTTTCTTGCTTCTCCACACACAAAATCTCCGAGAGGAAAAGCATCAACTCCTGGAAAGGATATCCAGACATCCAGCAGTATTCTCTATTCTCGAACTTACAGGAAAATACGACACTCTTGTAGCATTCTATTACAGGGAAGATGAGGAACAGGACAGGATTTGCGAAGATATTCTCACTTTAGTAATTCCAAGAGATTTTTATATTTCTACTGTTAATATACTATTCCCGCCGATTGATTATATTGGGGAACTGTTTCCTAAAACAGCGTATAGCAGGATCAATCAAGAAGACGGAGAGTACAACGCAGATGAACATGATGTAAAAATCCTCCGCATATTATCTGAAAATTTTCGTACGAATAAGGTTGAGATAGCGAAGAAGTTAGGCATCTCAAGAGAAATGATTTATTACAGAACAAAACGGCTTTTTTCTTCAGGTATAATTGCAAAGTTCCAAACAACAATAGACCCTTTTTCTTTGGGTTTGGAACCATATTTTGTAAGATTAAAGCTATCAAGACCCACACAAAGAGCAAACCTTATCAAATTTTTCTCGGATACAAAAAGATGCAATACTATCCTCTCATCGGCGCAGGAAATTATGACGTTTATTCATTTAAAATCTCATAAAGAATTCATTACCTTTGAGAATAAATTAGTATCTCTGTTCAGGGAACAAATTCTAGAATATTCTTTTGAATATGTGCTTTTTCAACATAAATTAGAGTGGTTCACTCAAAGCGTTTGCTTGAAAGAAAAAAATCGACATCCTTAAGAAAATACGTTCCTCTTAACATCCGGGATTGGTTGTAGCTTTTTCACCAAAATAGGCGTATTGCAGCTCATGACAGGCTTTTGTCAATATCCTTTGCGATGCCTTTGAGGGATTCGCACATTCGCAAGCAGTCGTGCTCAATCTGCTCCACCAAAGAGGAAAGCTCAGAGTCCCGGAGAATATAGCCGTTGCGCTGCCTCATGACCATGCCGGCGTCCATCAGCTTGTTAAGGTGGTGCACGACTGTGCCGCGGGTCAAATTAGACCTGTCAGAAATTTCATCGCTGGAAATGGGAATGCCTTTCTTGGAAGCCTTGACAAGCTCTATGAAAATCCTGAAACAGCTCTTGTCTTTATCGCGAAGGCTGAAAAGACCAAGGGAGCTCCCCAGCCATTGAAGCTGGTGATTTACATTGCTGTCCATTGGCTTTCTTATCTGGACTATGGTTATGCGCCTTTGTACAATCATAATAGCCTATTTTTGGGATAGGTATTTAAAACTTTCCCGAAAGGTTTATATACTTGTTTATCTAACCCATTGTTCTGTTGAGCTAAGGTCAACGTAACAAGATGGGCAAAAAAATTGTCGGACAGGAAAAAAGGGAGTCAGAGCAGAGTGCAAAAGAAGAGCGGGGCATAAAAGAGCTTACTGACTCACTGCAGCGCCTTCAGGCAGATTTTGAGAATTACAGGAAATGGGTTGAAAGCAAAAAGGCGGATGATGAAAGGAGGGGCAAAATAGGGCTCATAAGGGGATTATTGCCCATACTTGACCAGATGGAGCTTGCGCTTCAAAGCAGGGAAAGCGAAAATTTCGTTAAAGGGGTTGAGATGATTTTCAGCGAATTTAAGTCCGTACTTCAGAAAGAGGGTCTTGCTGAAATAGAAAGCGTGGGGAAGAAATTGGACCCATTCCTCCACGAGGTCATGCTCCATGAAATGTGCGACAAAGAGGAAGACACAATTATTGGCGAGCTTCAGAAGGGATACAGAGTTGGAGATGCAGTAATAAGGACAAGCAAGGTAAAGGTCTGCAAGAAATGATAAAAAGCGGGATGAAGCTTGAGGAGGTAAGGAAATTAGCGCGTGATTGCAGCTGTGATGCATGCAGACATGGATGCAGTTACGGAAGCGGCATACTCATAGGAAGTGATATTAAAAAACTTTCAAAACTACTGAAGATGGGGGAAAAGGAGCTTGAGGAAAAATATCTGGAAAGCACAGAGCAGTTTGGGAGAACCTTCCTGAAGCCGAAGGTGCTAAGGGAAGGCAAGCCGTACGGGAAGTGCATATTTTTCCGCGAGGGCGTGTGCAAAATTCATGATGCAAAGCCCATGCAGTGCAGAATTTCAATGGGGTGCAAGGAGTATGGCGATGAGATTATGGCATGGTTCGTGGAGAACTGCCTTGTCGACAACGGAAGCAGGATATCAAGGGAGCAATATGAAATTTACGCAAAAACAGGCGGGAAGATGCTGGAGAGGTAAAAATGGATGAAATGAGGAAGAAGCTGTTTGTGTCGCCCCAGACCATACTGAAATTCCTGATATCGGACGACGACAAGACGGACACACTGATAATGTGCAAGAGCGCCGAGGTCGATTTGGTTACAGACGGGTACAGCATTTACGAAGCGCTGGGCAGCATCAAGCAGTACGACAAGTTCCAGCTCAACAAGCTGACAAAGCTGCTTGAGGTGGTTGAAATCCTGCCAAGAAAAAGGGAGCAGCAGGTGCTGACGCACGAGCGCGTCGAAGAGCTTAGAAGGGAGGCATTATCAAAAGGGGGTGTGCAAGAATGACAGATGAAAGGGTGAACATGAACATTGTGGAAGGGGACGCTTTTTTCGCGCACGAGATGTCGATAAACTTTAATCCATTGCAGTTTGTTTTTGACTTCAAGTGCATCACTCCAAGGGTGGACCCAAGGTCAAAGACAAAGGCTTCGATAAACCTGAAGCATAATGTAATCCTGGTTGACCCGTATCATGCAAAGAAAATCTGCCAGCTGATGGGCGACATAATCAAGAAGTATGAGAAAGAATACGGCAAGATTGAGAAACCAAAGCAGGTTAAACATTTTGAAAAATCCGCGAGCAAGGTCGAAGAGGCAAAGACAGAGACACCCTCATATTTCGGGTGAGGTGACAAACATGGCAAAGAAAGAAAAAATAATCGGAATTGATTTGGGAACTTCAAACTCGGCTGCATCGGTGCTTCAGGCGGGAAAGCCGGTAATTATCCCGAGCGCTGAAGGAGTTACGCAGTACGGAAAGGCATTTCCAAGCGTGGTCGCATTTACAAAAGATGATGCCATGCTTGTGGGAGAGCCGGCAAGAAGGCAGGCAGTTTCAAATCCTGAAAGAACGATTTCCGCTGCAAAAAGAAAGATGGGGACTTCGCATGTCTACAAGATAAACGGCAAGGAATTTACCCCGCAGCAGATTTCTGCATTCATACTTCAGAAGATAAAGAAGGATGCGGAAGAGTTTATCGGCGAGCCTGTAACGAAGGCTGTTGTTACGGTGCCTGCATATTTTGATGACAACCAGAGGCAGGCAACAAAGGATGCAGGAACAATTGCAGGCCTGGACGTTGTAAGGATAATCAACGAGCCAACAGCAGCTTCGCTTGCATACGGCCTTGACAAGTCCGACCAGGACATAAAAATACTGGTGTTTGACCTTGGAGGCGGAACACTGGACTGCACCATAATGGAGTTTGGAGAAGGAGTCTTTGAAGTCAAGTCAACTTCAGGAGACACGCAGCTTGGCGGGACAGACATGGATGCTGCCATAGTGGATTTCATTGCCAGGGAATTCAAGGCAAAGGAGGGAATTGAGCTGAAAAAGGATGCAATGGCCATGCAGCGCATAAAGGAGGCATCCGAAAAGGCGAAGATAGAGCTTTCCACCACGATGGAGACTGACATAAACCTGCCTTTCATAACTGCAACTGATGAAGGCCCAAAGCACCTTGCATTGAAGCTGACGAGGAGCAAGCTTGATTCGCTTGTGGAGCCCATAGTAAAGAGATGCAGGGGCCCATTGGAGCAGGCAATAAAAGACGCGAAGCTTACGCCGCAGGAGCTTGGCAAGGTAATTTTAGTTGGGGGCCCAACAAGAATGCCCATTGTGAGGAAATTTGTTGAGGATTACATTGGAAAGAAGGCTGAGCGCGGCGTGGACCCGATGGAATGCGTTGCGCAGGGCGCGGCAATTCAGGCGGGAGTGCTTGCCGGCGAGATTAAGGACATACTGCTGCTTGACGTAACGCCGCTTACATTGGGCATAGAAACCTTGGGGGGGGTGGCAACTTCCCTAATACAGAGAAATACAACAATACCAACAAAAAAGAGCCAGATATTCAGCACAGCAGCAGACAACCAGATGGCAGTTACCATTAATGTGCTTCAGGGCGAGCGTCCAATGGCAGCAGACAACAAAAGCCTTGGAAGATTCGACTTAATAGGAATACCTCCTGCGCCCAGGGGAATTCCGCAGATTGAGGTTACCTTTGACATTGACGCAAATGGAATTGTGCATGTGGGTGCAAAAGACCTTGGCACCGGAAAGGAGCAGTCAATAAAGATAACCGCAACCCAGAAGCTAAGCGAAGAGGAAGTGAAGAAGATGCAGCGCGAGGCCGAAGAGCATGCCGAGGAAGACAAAAAAAGAAAGGAAGAGATTGAGGTAATAAACAATGCGGACACGCTTGTTTATTCCACAAAGAATCTTTTCAAGGAGTTTGAGGGGAAGGTGGACAAAAAAGGCCTGGAAACTGTAAAGGGGATGATTATGGAGCTTGAGGAGCTGCTTAAGCCGGAGAAAAAGGATGTATCTGCGGTGAAGAAAAAGCTGGATGAAGTGAATGAAGCGGTTCAAAAGCTTTCAACGGAATTGTACCAGAATGCTTCAGCATCCAAGCAAGACAAGGGAGCAGAGGAAGAACAGGAAGGGGAAAATGTGGTTGATGCCGAATACAAGGTAGACGAAGAAAAGAAAGGGAAAAAGAAGAAGTAAGATGGCCAAGGATTACTATCAGATACTTGGCGTTGGGAAGGATGCTTCAAAAGAGGAGATTAAGACTGCTTACAAAAGGCTGGCAAAGAAGTACCATCCTGACCTGAACAAGGAGCATGGCACAGCTGAGAAGTTCAAGGAGATAAACGAGGCTGCATCGGTTCTTGCAGATGATGAGAAAAGGCGCAGGTACGACCAGACTGGAAACGTGGAAGGTGAGCCTTTTTCCGGATTCGATTTCCGCGACTTCATGGGCGCCGGATTTGATGTGGAGGGCATTTTTGACGAGTTTCTTGGCGGCAGTTTCAGGAAGAGAAGGCCTTCAAGGGGAAATGACCTGCGATATGATTTGGATATGACCCTGGAAGAGGCTGCCGCCGGAGCGGCAAAAACAATAAATGTTCCTAGGCTGGAGCAGTGCACAAAATGCAAAGGCCTTGGCGCAGAGTCTGAATCGGATGTTGTAACGTGCGACAGGTGCAACGGGCATGGTGCTGTAAGAAGGGAGCAGAGAACCCCTTTTGGAATATTTGCCTCTACAACTACATGCTCCAAATGCAAGGGGCAGGGCAAGTACATCAAAAACGAATGCGCTGAATGCGACGGCACAGGACTGGTAAGAAAAAGCAGGAAGATTGAGTTTGAAATTCCTGCCGGAGCAGAGGAGGGGATGCACCTGAGATTAAGGGGCGAAGGGGAGGCTGGCGGAAAAGGGGGCCTAAATGGCGACTTATTTGTGGTTCTACATGAAAAGCCGCATGATACTTTCAGGCGGGAAGGAAACGACATTATTGTTAGTGTCCCAATAGACTTTGCAACTGCCGCGTTAGGAGGGGAAATAGAAGTTCCAACACTTGCAGGAAAGGCCACGCTGAAAATACCTTCAGGCACACAGTCAAACACAATCTTCAGGATGAAGGAAAAAGGCATTCCGGGATTGCATGGAGGGCATGGCTCGGAGAAAGTCGAGGTTGTTGTAAAAGTCCCCGAGAGATTAAGCAGAAGGCAGAAAGAGCTTTTGGAAGAGTTCCAGAAGGAATCCGGCAAGAAAAGCTTTATCGGGAAGATTTTTGAGTGAAGTTTTTGTGAAGGAGTTCTTTGCCAATATACGATTGCTTGTTATGGTCTTTTACAGGTTCTGAAAAATTGTGTTAGCAGAGTCGGCAAATGGCGAATTGGTAAAAGGGCAAGATTAATAATGGGGATTATATCTCCGAGCAATACGATGGGATACTATTGGTTTGATAGATGTAAACAAGAAAAACTTGAAGAAATAGGAGATTTGTGTAGAGGTGTAGGTATGGAAGAGCAAGAATGCGAGCCTCCCGCTAGGTCTTGGTTGGGTGCAGAAAATAGTAATTTTTCTGTTGTAAGTTATGATGCTCAAGGTGATCCCCCCTTGTTGTTACAAACACACCAAGATGCAGACCTTTTAACTCCTGAAGTACGCGGTCTTATCAGAAAACTTGTTGATTTAACAGGTGCTGAACTTTATGCAACTTATGATAAAAAGATGAAAATTGACATGTCTCAATTAAAATAAGTCTTGCACATTCTGCTAATTAATTGATTTTTTATTGGGTTTAAAGTATGCGCTGTTACATTCACCGCCAGTTTACGAATGAAATGGGGGTGCAACCTGGTGCGAAGCAAGGTTTTTGTGAATACTCTCTATCAAATGGGGGAATGCGACACTTAAGATGCAGAATCTAAGAGGTTTTGACATTTATCCAGAAATCTATTCGTTACTCTTTATTTTGAACCTAGTCAAGATAGAATTGATTTCTTAAAAAGAGTTGGAACAAGTTTCAAACAAAATCTTCCGAATTTAGATTTGGTGGTAGTTGGTTACCATCCAGATAGAAAAGGAGATTTTGTATATGAAAAAGTAGAGTAATCAAAATCCCCTTTCGATTTTCTAGGGCTCCAAACTTATTGAGCATAACATATCCGTGCGGTGTTAAACTCTTTTTGCATACGAAGTGAAGGAAAATTTCGTCCGAAAAGTCGCGTAGGGGCAAGTATATCAAGAACGAAGTTCAATAAACTAAAAAGAATAAAAGGCAAAAACAAATTATTTTGGTTTTGTATATAAACCAATCATTCTTACACTATCTTCTGGAAAAACAGCAGTGCATGGTTTGTTTTTAAGTTGACCCGGTAGATTAATCCCATAATCATTCATGATTCCGCTAATATCTCCCATATCAGTGAACGTTTGACCATAAGTCGCACCATTGCATTTCACATCTATATTTAATCCTACAGGTGCATCTATACTAAATGGTCCGGGTTGAGGGTATTTTCCAAAATATGCATCTGTTATTATAGCATCTACAGTTCTGTTTTCAGTACGTAACCCCCGTCTTTTTCCAGGTTCTACTCTGCAATCAAAATATAATTTAGGTCGTTTCATTTTCATATCTCTTCGAAGTGTTATTACTATCAAGTAAATAAGGTACTATTTAAATGTTTCGTTTTGTTTTTGCCAAAAGATTACAAACTTATTTATAAATTTACTTTTACTTTGTTTCATTTACTAATCTAAAGTACGGTTTAGTATAAATATATTGTGTCAAAAATGCGTCGTCCCCTTTCTACTAAATGGAATTGTGTGTCCCGGTAATATTTTGGAAAACAACTATCAATCAAAACAAATTGTTTAACAACGCATATCGGGCAGACTTAAACGCATTCCGGGGAAAACATCAAAGCTTCCTTATCCTTTCAACGATTCTGTTTTTCTCAAGAAAACCAGCAACTTCTTTCGGAACAAGTTGTTTCCAGACTTTCCCTTTTTTAATCAAATCCCGGATAATGGTGCTTGAAACCCCTTTCAGAAGTTTTACTTTTTTTACTTTGTATCTTTTGTGCTTTTTGAAGATGCCGATGACGCGGTCGTTGCCGGTATAAACGATGTCAAACTTGGGGAGCAAAGTTTCAATGTGCTTAAGCCATTTACTGTCGTTTTGGTAGTCGGGAACAGGAAAGATTGTGAAATTCTTTATGTTGTTTGAAAGCAGAACATCCTCAATCATTTCGGCGCGCTCCTCAAAAGACATAGGATTATCCTTGGTGTTTCTGTGCTGGGAAGAGCCAATGGCTATTATCAGTTCGTCAACCTCCTTTAGCGCTTCCTTTATGTCAAGAAGGTGGCCGTTGTGAAAAGGCTGGAACCTGCCGATAAACAGTCCTGATGTCATACAGGTTCCAGGAACCCAGAGGTATTTATATGTTGCTCAACAAAAGAAGGGGGTTTCCTGCAGGCTCTTTTCATCACCTCGTTGGCAATTTATGCTTTACCATCCCCGTTTCGTGGTATTGCTGCGTATGTTGTCATCCAACACTGCACTTTTTCTACAACCACTTACTATGGCAGATTTTCGCTCAGTGATTTCATCGTCACCAAGTTCGCTTAACGATTTCTGCATCGCCAAGTGATTGGTAAAGCACCTCAAAGCCTACAGTGCCTCACCCCCCGAATAGAGTATAATGTTTCCATTAAATATATACTTATTGCATATTGCATATAATAGGTATATACCTATCTATAACCATTTTTCAGTGGTCTCTCTTTAGAAACAGTATGTCTTCCTCCTCAAGCCTGAACTCGGATGCCATGGCAGCTGCCATGCCTTTGTTGTGGCGAAAAATATGGCTGATGAAGGGAAATTCCTCTTTTATGAAGCTCCTGACTGATGTAGGAATTGGGATTTTCCCGGCAATGGACTTCTTTTTTGCAGACTTCTGTTTTGCCCAATAGACCTTAAGCAGACGTCCGGGCGGCGAAAACTTGGCAACGCCTTTGTACTTTGAACCCTTGGACAATGCAACACCCCCGCTAAGCAGGGCATTAATGTAAACAAGGAACCTGAAGTACTGGCGCGATATTATCCTTCTGTTGAACACGTCTGCCTTGGATATGCAGGAGTATGCATTTGAGATGTCTTCTGGCCTTTCGTACTCCTTTGGAAGGTTCTCATCTATCCACAGGAAGTATTCGTTTACATCTTCGCTTACATAGTCCAGGGATGCCATGGCTATGTGCACATCAGTTGTCTTGAATATCCTTGTGAGGGCGTTTACAAGGGTTTCAGTGCGTTCGCGCTCCGAAAGAAGGTCTACATCTTCTCTCGTGACTTCCCGATTGCCTGCGAGGCTCTGAACATCGTTAATTGCACCCCTTATGTCGTTGCCTGAGCGCCTTGCAATGCTTTTCATAACCTCAAGGGAGGAATTTATACCCTCTTCGCTGCAGATTGCCATAAGGTGCTCTGCAATCTTTTCGGTTGGAATTTTCCCAAGCTCGATTACTTCAGAGATTCTTTTCAGGCTGTTGAACTTGAAGTCCGAGAGGTCCGAGGCAGTTAGGACAATCGGATATGGGGCTGTCTCAATTAGCTTCTGAAGTGCCTGAAGGCCGCCCCGGTCTTTGGAGGAAAGTGCGTCAATCTCATCGACAAGGATTATCTTTCCCGAAGAGAACAATGAGCGCTGGAACAATGCAGAGCCGATTGTGCTGTTAACTTCCTCCTTGCCGCGGAAGTCAGATGCGTTTGCCTCTAAAATTTCCCACTGCATGTCTGATGCTATGGCATAAGGTATGCAGGTCTTTCCAACGCCAGTTGGACCGACAAGAATTGCTGCCTTTTTTCCAGTCCTAAAGTTCGCGAGAAATCTTTTAACGGCATTGACAGCATCTTCCTGCCCTATGATATCCTTTCCAGTCTTAGGCTTGTATTTTTCTGTCCATAGGCTCATGGGGTGTTGTGATGCATCATACATTATTAATGTTTGGTTCAACAATATCAACATTTAAAAACAAAAATAGGTCTCAGGGCAAAATGGACATTCCAAAAGACTATAGCGCTGCCCTATCGGAGCCAAAATGGCAGAAGTACTGGGAGGAGGAAGGGATATTCAGGTTTGATGCCGAAAGCAAGGCAGAGGTTTATTCCGTTGACACACCACCCCCAACAGTGTCTGGAAAGATGCACATAGGCCATGCGTTTTCTTTTTCACAGCAGGATTTTGTGGTAAGATACCAAAGGATGAGGGGCAAGAATGTATTCTGTCCGTTCGGAACAGATGACAACGGGCTTGCGACTGAGAGGCTTGTGGAGCAGACAAAGAAGGTGAGGGCAAGGGACATGCCAAGGGAAGAGTTTGTAAAACTATGCCTTGAGACGCTTGAAAACGAATTCAGGCCCAAGTACGTGGAAGACTGGAAGAGGATAGGGATGAGCTGTGACTGGTCAATATTTTATACAACCATAAACGAGCACTGCCAGAGGATAAGCCAAAGGTCATTCATTGAACTGTACAAACAGGGCAGGGAATACAGGAAGGATGCCCCGACAATGTGGTGCCCAACGTGCCAGACGGGAGTTTCGCAGGTTGAATGCCAGGACCAGATTCTTGATTCATATTTCAACGACATTGTGTTTAAGGTTAATGGCAAGGAATTAGTCATTGCAACCACAAGGCCGGAGCTTTTGCCGGCGTGCGTTGCTGTCTTCTACCATCCGGATGATAAAAGGTATCAGGAATACAAAGGCAAAAAGGCGGAAGTTCCACTGTTTGGCCTCGAGGTTCCGATACTTCCGGATGAAAGGGCAGACCCGGAAAAAGGGACCGGAATAGTGATGTGCTGCACATTTGGAGACCAAACTGACATGGAGTGGCAGAAGGCGCATAATCTTCCCATAAGGGTTGCAATTTCAGGGGACGGAAAGATGACATCACTTGCAGGAAAATACCAGGGGCTTTCCGTAAAGTCAGCAAGAAAGATGATTATTGAGGATTTGAAGGACAGTAAGCTCCTTATTTCGCAGGAGCCCATAAAACACGCTGTTAATGTGCATGAAAGGTGCAAGGCAGAGCTTGAAATAATTCCGTCAAAGCAGTGGTTCATCAAATACCTTGATGTAAGGGAAGACATGCTCAAGTGGGGAGAAGAGCTTAACTGGCATCCAAGGCACATGAAGGTTAGGTATGACCATTGGGTGAAGGGATTGCAGTGGGACTGGCTGATTTCAAGGCAGAGATTCTTTGGTGTGCCTTTTCCGGTGTGGTATTGCAAGAAATGCGAGGAGGTAATACTTGCAGATGAAAAAGAACTTCCGGTTGACCCTGTCACTTCAAAGCCGAAAGCCAGGAAGTGCCCCAAATGCGGATGCACGGAGTTTGTGCCGGAAACTGACATTATGGACACGTGGGCTACTTCATCACTGACGCCGCAGATTGCAACCGAATTATTCAGGGACAAGCCAATATTCAAAAAACTGTTTCCAATGAGTTTGAGACCTCAGGCGCATGACATAATCACGTTCTGGCTCTTTAACACGGTTGTGAAATCAAGGCTGCATTACGGAAAAAATCCGTGGAAGGATGTTATAATATCCGGCCATGCTTTGGACCCACGCGGAAAGAAAATGTCAAAATCGCTTGGGAATGTTGTTGAGCCGCAGGAGATGATAAAAAAATATTCTGCGGATGCATTGAGGTTTTGGGCTGCAAGCTCGAAGCTGGGGGAAGATTTGCCGTTCATGGAAAAGGACCTTGTTACAGGGCATAAATTCATCGTCAAATTATGGAATGCGTCAAAGTTATGCTTCATGCACCTTGAGGATTTTGACACGAAAAAGAAAGTGGCTTTGGAGCCGGTTGACAGGTGGCTTCTGTCGAGATTGTCGGCAATAATAAAAAATTCCACTGAGAGCTTTGACAAGTATGAATATTCAAGGACAAAGGCGGATGTTGAGAATTTCTTCTGGCATGAGTTCTGCGATTATTACCTTGAGATTATCAAGGACAGGCTTTACAATGCTGACAGGAGGGGAAAGGAAGCAAGGGAATCCGCGCAATACGGCCTGTACCATGGCTTATTGTCAACCCTGAAACTGATGGCGCCCATTATGCCGCACATAACTGAGGAGATATACCAGATTTATTTTGCGGAAAAAGAGGGCAGAAAGTCAATTCACATTTCAAGATGGCCCGATTTGAGCATGAATGATGAAAAGGCCGAAAAGATTGCGGAAGTTGTCCTGTATGCAGTTGAGTCTGCAAGAAGGGTGAAGTCAGAAAGCAATTTGAGCCTGAAAAGCCCAGTAAAGAGGATGCTTTTGGAAGGCAAGATATCCGGGAAGGAATTTGAGAGCGTAAGGGAAGAGATAGTCAATTCCGCAAGGGTTGAAGAGCTGGCTTACAAGCAATTGGCAAAAGATTCGAAGAAGAGTGTGGAGTGCGCGGTGGAGATTTAGCGTCCTGAGGGTTTAATAGTCCCTTAGAGGTGGTAAATAAACCGAAAGCTTTAAATATTAGTATCTACCGTATATGCTAAATTAAATAAACCCTGTTTAAGTGTGAACAAAAAATGAAACTCCTATCAGAAACTACAAGAAGAAAGACATTAGTCGAAAGATTACTGGGGGAAGATTCCTTTAAAGCAAGAGTTGCCGCAGATGTGGTTAGCGGTGTAAAAAAAGGATTATTAATGGCGGTTTTTGTCGCTAGTTTGCATTATGCGGATCTTAAAACAAGATATGAATATGTAGGGCCACGAGCCACACAAGAAACAAACTTATCCAAAGAGACTTTTAATTGTGTAACTTGTCATCATTATGATCCAAATGTAATGAAAGATTATCAGAGAGATGATTAGGCATAATATTCTTTTCGGGTTGTTTACAACATCAATAAAACGGGTATGATGGATTTATTGCCGGTTTCCTTTATTATCTCCCTGATTTTGTCATAGCGGTCCATGTTGAGGTAATACTTCCAGCCGTGTTCTTTTTTCTTTTTGCAGCAAATATTTTGTCTGATTAATGCATCCAATACAATCTCAATCTTATCCAAATCTTCGTTCGGGATTCCTGATTTAAGGACATTGATATACACAGAACCTTTCCCAAAACAATTGTTATCAAAAAGCTTCCTTACTATAGTCCTGCTAATCCTTATGTATTCGCTCTTCTTAACATGCGCCATGAATGAAGGGGGTGCCAGGTATATTTAACCATTTAGCCTAAAAATAGTCCCTTAAGGGTCAAAATAAAAACATTTATATACACTAAGAATATACCTACCATCATGACTGAAAAATCACTTTTTTTGGAGAAAGAAGGCAATACCCCCAAAAACAGGGTGTGGAGCTTTTTGATAGTTCATTCCGAGTATGACTACTCCATGAAAGACATCGCGAGATTTTCCGGTGTGGGATACACCACTTTAAAGTCGCTTTGGAAGGAGTTCGGAAAGAACAACTTGATTGTACAAATGAGGGTTGTCGGGAAGGCAAAGATGTACAAGCTTAATCTGAAGAATCCAGTTGTCAGCAAATTTATCGACTACTATTGGGCTGTTGTTGATTCTGCTGTTGTGGAGAAGAACGTAAGAAAAGAAAGGTCGCCTCACTTGTCATCAGTAGGGTCTGTACCGGCCGTTGCTGCAAACTTTTGAGGCGAGGAAATACTAAACTCTCTTCCACCTAACTCCCTTATCGGTGTCCTCAAGAATAATGCCTTTGGATTTTAATTCGTCCCTTATATTATCTGCTTTCCTGAAATCCCTTGATTTTCTTGCATTTTCCCTTTCTTCGATTAGGTTTTCAATATCTTCATTTATTTTTCCTTCTTCTTTTTTCAGTACGCCCAAGACAGAATCAATTTCAACCAAGAAATCATAAGCTTCCTTTCCTGTTCCAATCTTGTTGACTTCTTTTATCATCTCGAATATCGCTGCAACTGCATTCGGGGTTTCAAAGTCATCATCCATCGCTTTAATGAATCCTTTCTTATATTTATCAACAATTTTCCTGACTTTTGGATTTTCAGCTGCATCCTTGTTTGCAAACACGAAATTGTCAATTCTTTCGAGAGAGTGCTTTGCAGTTGTTATGTTCTCTTCCGAAAAGTCAATCTCGGAGCGGTAGTGTGTTTCAAGGAAGAAGAACCTTATTGCCCTTGGGTCGAACCTTTTTAATGCCTCATCGGCTGTCATGAAGTTTCCCAGGCTCTTGCTCATCTTTTCCCTGTTTATGTTGAGGAATGCATTGTGGAGCCAGTATTTGACGTATTTTTTTCCGGTTGCAGACTCGGCCTGCGCAATCTCGTTCTCGTGGTGCGGAAAGATTAAGTCCTTTCCGCCTGAATGAATGTCAAATGTGTCTCCAAGATAGGTTGTGTTCATTGCAGAGCATTCAATGTGCCAGCCAGGCCTTCCTTTTCCCCATGGCGAATCCCATGAAGGCTCATTTGGCTTTTCCTTCTTCCACAATGCAAAGTCCAATGGGTCTTTTTTCTTTTCGTTAATGTCGACACGCGCACCTTTTTTCAACTCGTCAATGTTCTGCCCTGAAAGCTTTCCGTACTTTCTGAACTTTGAGACATCAAAATAAACTCCGTCTTCTGTTTCGTATGCATAGCCTTTTTCCTGGATTTTCTTTATCTGCCCGATTATCTGCTTTATGTGGTAAGTGGCTCTTGGGCTTACAGTTGGAAGCCTGACATTAAGCATTGCCGCATCTTTTTCGTACTGCCTGATGAATTTATCTGCAAGCTCTGGAACGGAAATCCCAAGCTCCCTTGCCCTGTTAATCATCTTGTCATCTATATCTGTGTAGTTCTGGGCAAACTTTACTTCATAACCGCTGTATTCAAAATACCTGCGGATAATGTCAAAGCACACAACATTTCTGGCATTCCCTATGTGGATGTAGTTGTAAACTGTAGGACCGCAGTTGTACCACCCTATCCTGCCTAGGTTTATGGGCTTGAATGCCTCTTTTTTCCTTGTCAGGGTATTGTAGACTTTTATTGCCATTTTTCGTCAAACCATTCCTTCGGCGGTATTTTAATCTTTCTTATATCTTCGCCGGAAACATCCCTGCCAAGAGATACTATCTTGTATGCGAGCTCGGAGACAATTATCGAATCAGGGGGGACATCGTTAATCACGAGGGCGTGCGCCCCAATTTTTGAGTTTTTGCCGACAGTTACAGGGCCGAGAACGGAGCAGCCTATCCCCAGCGTAACATCATCTTCAATCGTAGGGTGCCTCTTTGAGCCCTTTTCATCAGCCCACCATCCGTGGCCGCCTAAAGTAACGCCGTGGTACATCATGACGTTGTTGCCAATTTCTGCAGATTCCCCTATAACAACCCCAATGCCGTGGTCGATGAAGAAGCTTTTTCCAATCTTTGCTCCCGGGTGAATTTCAATTTTTGTAAGGAATCTCGAAAGCTGGCTCATTAGCCGCGGAATGAATGGAATGTGGAGCCTATAAAGGGGGTGGGCAATCCTGTGGAGCCATATTGCATGCACGCCCGGATAGAGCAATACTTCAGCTGTCTTAATCCCGCGCAATGCAGGGTCTTTCTTGTAGGCTGTCCTGAGGGTGCTGAACATAAAGGATGTTGCTGACGGTTATTATTTAAAGATTGAGGGAAAAGGCTAAAAAATTGTTGTGCCTTTAACCATCTCATCTAAGAGCACTCAACTTTTTCAACAGTTCGTTGTAAACCAGTGTTTTTTTCTCGTTAGTCAAAGAAAACAATACTTTTTCAATCATCGCCTTTGAAATTGTAAAAATGTAATTTAACTTGATAACGCTATCCCTTATTGCGCCCTCTTTTTTTGTCAATGATATGCCTTTCATTTCCGTGTTGCTTGTTATCCCTGCCACGACAACATTGTCGTATTCTTCGAAGAGGAAGAGGGCTGGCCTCTTTTTGACTTCAAAAGTATCAACAAACTGGACTTGGGCAAGAACCACATCCCCCGGCTTAGGCATTTTCCCATACCTCATCTTCCTTGTTGTCCCATAACTCCTTCATCTTAGCCTGCTGAACCTTGTGGAGAAACTCGTCATACTGGTTTCTTTTCTTCACACTATGGAAGACGTGCATCATGTTTCTTATCAGCTCGTTATATGTCTGTCTAGGGTATTCTCTTGAAGATTTCAGAGCATTGACAAGCGACTTGTCGAGTTGGATTGTTGTTGGTGTCATTATGTACTGACTATAGTTAATATATATCAGGTTATATATAAGCTTTGCTATTAAATAAAGGTTTTACCGGTTTATTGTCTTTTCCCAGTTTTATGCGAATGGGGACAATTTTCCAGCATTGCTTTTTGATTATCCCCTATAACTGCTTTGAGAAATCTTGTCATTCACTAATTTACCTGCTGCTCCGATGAAAGCCCCTGTCAAAATAGAGTATCCTAAAAGGGCCAATGTCATAACGGTGACGGCAGCCGCATACCGAATTGGCTCTTTACCAAGTGCCTCGCGGAGCTGAGGATTAGTTGCAGCTTCGTATGCCATACTACCCAACATATAAGCTGAGATTCCGACACCAAAACCTAACCCTGCCTTTGCTCCCGATTTAGCTTTAAACACTCTTTCGAGTAAATCTTCATATTTGACATTCAAATCCCTAAGCTCTTCTGCGGCCCTGTCCAAGAAATATGCAAAGCGCATTCTAAGGTCATCGCCTTTATATCCAAACAAAGGCATTACCTTTCTTTCCATAGCAAGTTGCAATTCAGGGCCTAAACCATTCCAATACTGCGACACCCTTTGAACAGCATCTGACTCAAGACCAACCTCTTGTTCGTAATTGAACACGCGATGCCAAAGTTCGAGTCTTTCATTCCCTTTTGGCAATTTTCTTGCAAGAAACTCAATCCCCTTATCCCTTTCAGATATAAATCTCAAGTGATCATCCAAAGTTTTGCCGAATGTAATTGGGGTTGTCATTTGGATAACTAACCATGGTATCTTTTTATAGATTTATATGTTATAACAAACAAATCCTTACAAAAATTAAGAGGGAGGAATGGGACTCGAACCCATGAATAATCGCTCTGCAGGCGATCGCCTTGGCCGCTTGGCTACCCTCCCGGCTAGTACAATGACAGAATTAACAGCAACAGCGTGTTATCATTTTCCCGGGTATTCGGGGGCTTTTTATAAGCCTTATCATTTGAGCTTTACCCCGACCTCGAGAGCCCTGAGGTATTTCACAGCAGCATCAATCTTTTCCTTTTTTCCGGAAAGCTCAAGCTCAAGGTAGCCGCGCTGGTTTGTCACATCAGCCTTCAGAATATTTGGTATAACTCCGTGATTGGTTGTCAGCTTGTACAAAACCGGCTCCTTTATCAGTTTTTTTGGAAATACGCAGTCCATAAGCACCTTTGCCATAGCATCACCCTTAAATTTTGTAGACGTAAATGTTTATAAACCTTATGGCTCTTCGGGAAAGGCATGAAGATAAGCGAGCTTGGGGGGGAATTTGCGCTCATCAAAAGGCTTGCAAGGGGAAAACCCCCAAAGGATGTTGCAGTTGGAATTGGAGATGACTGTGCTGTTGTCAGAATCGGGAAAAAATTAATTTGCATTACAACAGACTCTTTGGTTGAAGGGAGGCATTTTTCTCTGAAATACTTCAGTCCGGTGCAGATAGGCATCAAGGCGATGGAAAGCAACGTTTCGGACATTGCAGCAATCGGCGGAATTCCAAAATATGCTTTTGTAGCATTGACGTTTAGGAAAAGTACTCCAGTTGAGTTTGCTGACGGGCTTTACAGCGGCATGAGAAAAGTCTGCAGGAGTTACGGAATCTCAATCATAGGGGGGGATACTTCGAGCGGAAATGAGATATCCATAACAATAACCCTTGTTGGAGTGGTAAGCAAAAAGGAAATGTGCAGAAGGTCTGATGCAAGGCCGGGCGATTTCATACTTGTTTCAGGGGACTTGGGAAAATCTGCCGCAGGATTAAATCTGCTGAAAAAAGGGCTTGAGGGAAAAAGCACGCTTTTCCACCTGGAACCCAAGTCAAGGCTTGACTTTTCCAGAAAATATTCCAAATACATAAATGCAATGGAGGACATTTCTGACGGACTTGCGTCTGAAGCGAGAACTATTGCATGCATGAGCGGGGTCAAGGCAGTGGTGTTCAGGGACAACATACCCATATCCGAAGAAACATTCAGGGCTGCCAAGGCTTGCGGCAATGATGCCTATGATTATGCCCTGTTTGGCGGGGAGGATTTTGAGTTGGTGTACACTGTTTCCGGGAAAAACCTTGGAAAGGTTCCGGGCTTCCTTATTGGTGAGATAATGAAGGGAAAGGGGGTTGCGCTGTATGGGGACGGGAAGGAAAAAATCCTGAAGAAGGCCGGCTATGACCATTTCAGGTAGTAGTTGATGACAATTGTATACTTGTACTTCTATTGATATCGCAGCATATGGAAACCAAACGGAAAACTTAAAAAGGGTGTATGCTAATAAAAGGTATGCCTGTCAGGGAGCGCGTTGGGGGTAATGCTTCTTCTTTTGATGGGATACTTTTTGAGATACAGCAGAGCATAGTAAACATAAATGACCTAAGGGAAAAGAAGTTGAGCGTAAAGGGCGAGGTTGAGAAGCTAGGAAGACACGTCAGTGCGCTTAAAGATGTTGATTAATTCTTCCCTGTAGCTCTTGGCCAAGATGTATATGCCTGCTATGGCCATGGCCAATGACAAATACTGCCCTAAGCTTAACCCAAACAATCTTGGGTCTTCCCTCAGGAAATCAGAAAAAAATCTTCCAATGCCAATCAGCGTAAGGAACGCAAATGATATGAATCCTGTTTTTCTTCTGCTCCTTGCAAGCAGGATTAGTATTCCGCCTGCAACAAATCTTCCGAATGCCGCATAGAGCTGCACTGGGTGCCTGCATCCTTCGGCATTCTTGAACTGGACGCACCACGGAACATTTGTCACGGTGCCCCAAAGCTCGCCGTTGATGAAGTTTGCAATCCTGCCAAACGCAAGAGCGATGACTGCCGGAATTGCAATGATGTCTGTAATCTCCAGGAAACCTATTTTGTATTTTCTGGAAAAATAGTACACCGCTATTATGACGCCGATTAAGCCGCCGTGGAACGACATCCCGCCTTCCCAGATTTTGAGTATATTAATTGGATTAGAAAGGTAATATGCCGGCTCCCAGAAAACCTCCCCCAATCTTGAGCCTAAAATGACACCAAGCATTATGTAGAGCAGAAGATTCTCAACATCGTCCTTCTTCAGCTCCAGATAGCCCTTTTTCTGGTACCATATCAGGACATAATATGAAGCGATAAAGCCGAGAACGTAAACAAGGCCATAGTAGCGAATCTCCAACGGGCCTATGTGCAATAAAGTTGGGTCAATATTGTGTACGTACATTGTCATAGGATTTCAAAGAGCCCCTTTATTAACATTGCGTCTCCTTCGATGTTTGGGGATTCCGAGATTACAACTCCCTTTATATTAAAGTCTTTCCATACTTTCAGGAGTCCTTTGTAGTTGATGTCCGACTCTTCGAGGTTTAGGTGGTTTTTTTCTCCCCTTTCGCCGTAATTTATCCCCGAAAGGTGGATGTGCATATTATTTAATCCGTTTTTTCCCAATGCATTTTCAACTTTTTCCAGAATTTGCCTAAAATCATTCTCGGAGTTTATTTTCCCGTTGCTCCTTGCGTGCAGGTGCGAAAAGTCAATGCAGGGCATTACATTATCAACTTCCTGGCTGAGCCTTAAAATTTCATCAACCGTGCCGAATTGCGCCAGTTTTCCCGTAGTTTCCGGCCTTATCCATATTTTGTTTCCTTCCCCCTTCAGAATTCCGGAGATTTCTTCGAGGCCTTTTTTGATAATGCCGTAAACATCTCCCGGTGATTTTTTCTGGTAGAAGCCGGCGTGGAAAACCAAAGACCAGGCGCCGCATAAATCTGCTATTCTTGCCGCATTAAGTATTCTCTGCTTCGACGCCCCAATTATTGAGTTTTCATTTGAAGAAAGGTTTATGTAATACTGTCCGTGGCATGTCAGCGTAATGTTGCTTTTTTCTGCTGCTCTTTTTACCATGGGCGCTTTGTCCGGCGATATGTTAACGCTGTGCACAAACTCAAGCTCCATTGCATCCAAGTTGAGCTTTTTGAGATGCGCAATCCCGTTCTCGGTTGTCCTCGGAATGCTTGAAAGCGGTATTCCTGCAGTGCCGAAGAGCATCCTGTTGATTTCCATAATGTTATCATAGAAACTTAAGGTATTTAAATTCTATTGCATTTCCTTTTCCAATGAGGAAAATAATTGAGAAAGAAGAAAGCGCGGTGGAGAAAGAGTTGAAGCAAAAAGAGGGAAAATTAATAGAAGAGATCAGTTCCTCTATAATTAGCGGACTTGGGAAAATAAGAGAATTCATAGAAAGCAGCGGTTTTAATCCAAGTGAAACCAGCAGAAGTTTGGTTGAATTGCACGGTGATGCGGTTTCTAGAATATACGACCACGTTGCTTCAAAATCAAGTGGAGAGAATAAGTTAGCCCTATTATTTGTTGGAAGCTATGAGCGTGGAGATCCAAGTTTAGCCTCTGATGTTGACCTAAGATTTGTCTCGGAAAAGAAACCTTCCGACTTAGAGGGGGCTGTTATCTCGGAGTTTAAATGTATCCATATGGATATTTATGAAAGGGTAAAAGAATCGTTTTTTCATGGCAGGGTGGAAACGGCATCGGTTTTGAATAACACCTTTGATATGTCTGATCTTAAAGACCCCACTCAAATAAACTCTTATTTAGGGGTGAGATTCTTAAAGGGAGACCCTTTGGTCCTTGAAAACTTTAGAAAAAATTTCTATGAGAAACTCGACAAGTTAATTGCAGTTAAGAACCTCTTCGATAGATTTGATAGTGTCTCGGTATCATATAACAAGGAGGCAGTTAACCTAAAAGACTCAATAGGGGGATTCAGGGATGACAATCTCTTAAGATGGTTGTACCTGGTTTACAGCGGCGGTGGAAACGAGCCCCACATTTCAAATCTTACTATGAGGGGCATTTTAAGCGATGAGGAGAAAGAGAGGTATGCTTCTGCACTTGAGATTTTGAAAGGGGTTAGGCATTTGATTCATTGCGGTTTTTCAAGGAACGAGTTTGATGAAAATAGGTTCATTGAGTCGGTGAATAGGGAACGGGCATCTTATATCGCTAAATTCCCCTATCTTGTAGCAATTCAAAGGTTCCTGAGGCGTAAAGGTATAGAAGTTCCTGCAGATTCAAGCGAAGTGGTTATGAAAGCCGTGTTCCAAGCAACTATGGATGTTCAAGATATTTCCAGGAGTGTTGTAAATCATTATTATGAGAAAGAGCCGATTATGAAGGGGGGATTTGAAATCAAAAAAAATAGGGTGTATATGGGATACGTTCCATTGGATGCCCTTCAGGTTATGAAAGCTTTCTCGTTGGCTTCCAACTATGGACTAAACATCAGCTCAAGTTTACGCAGAAGCTTAATCGGAAAAGCACAGTATTTTGATGTTCCATACGATGACTGTGTTGCCGTTTCATCTGAATTCAAGAGGGTATTTGAGGGAAAAGAAGTTCATTCAGCGATGAAGATGTTAGCTGATACAGGTTTGTTATTTGCATATTTGCCCCAAACAAGGTTGGGTTTTGAGTATAGTAATGAGCGGGGAAAGAGAAAATTACCCCATTCGAAGACCGTTTTAAAACAATCGTTAGAAGGCATTGCGAAACTTGAGGAAATATCAAGGGTGAATACAAAAGAGTACAAACCTTCAAAATCTTATAAAGAATTCAAGAGGGTCTATGATGGGTTGGGGAAGAAGGTTGTAGAGGTGTACCTTGGATTGCTGTTTCATGATATCGGTGTTGGATTTGATACCAACTGGGCAGAGCACCAGGCTAGAGGGAGGGATATCTTTTTGGAATTAGCCTATGCGAACCGATTTCCAGAATCCGGAGTCGATGTTGTGCTGGTTGCATGGCTCATGGAAAATCACAACAAGCTTTACCAAAGGGCAACTCTTGGCATAACAGGGGATTTTGATTCACTTAATCAATTGGCAAAGGAGATTGGAAGCATGGAAAGACTTGACATGCTGTACTTGTACACGGTTGCTGACACCTTAGTGAAGTTTGAGGGCCCAAGGGCGTTGCTTGAGACAAATCAAGTAACTTCGCTCTATAACAATCTGAAGGCACTTTTAGATAAGATGGAAACAAATCCGATTACTTCTGCAGAAAGTTTTGTAGAAGAAAAAATCACCAAGCTTAAGAGATTTTTCTATGGTGACGATAAGGTGATAAGCTTTTTGGGGTCTTTGCCTTTTGATTTCGTTCTTGGGATAGACCCTGATGACACCCGGCATATTAGAAACGATTATACAAGGATAATCTCTGGAGAGCACATAGCCGTAATCCCCGGCGAGTACAAAGATATGCATGGGGAAGTAATTCCTGGCTATCACGAGCTTAGGATAATCGCAAACGATGAAGTAGGTTTACTTTCAAAAGTTGCCGGGTTGTTGTATGCTGCAGGATTCAACATAGTTTCTTCAGATATACACACCCTTAAATTAGGTGGTAAAAAGGAGTTGGATCACAATAATGAATCTGAAAACAAAAAGGAAGGAGAAGAACGCTCTAGAGTTTATGACAGATTGTTAATTCAGGGACCATATGATAGTGCCTTTACGCAAAATTTAATTATGTTGTTAAATGATAAGGGTGAAAACCCACTATCTAGATTTCTTTCGGAATATCAAGAAGAGACCCTTTACAAGATGAAATTTCCGGGGGAAATAAAAGTCGAGGACGATAGCATCTGTACACGAATACTATTCGATGTGAGAAAGGATGAAAGAGGGCAGCTTGCAGCGATAACAAGGTACCTCTCTGAAAAAGGCTACAACATCAACTCCCTAAAGTCAACAGTATGGGGTGAAGGGAATTTGAATATGTTTTATGTAACAAGAGATGGTAAAAAAATTCCTCCAATTGCATTTGGGGCGTTAACGAAAGAACTTACCCACAGATTTATTGATGCGGGGCATAGTTAATATTCCGAAAGTAATTTATAGTCTATTTTCTGAAAAAGCTGTGTGGAAAAAGTTGAAGTAATCAAAGTCAAGAGTAAGAATCTAAAGATAAAGCCCAATATGCCCGATTACGGCAAGTTCTGCAGGGCATTCTCATTCAAGAGCGCTGAGAATGAACTGGGATGGTTCAAGGGAAAGAAATTAAATGCCGCGTACAATGCAATAGACAGGCATGTTGAAGCCGGATTCGGGAAAAAGAAGGCATTGGTATGGATTGGAGAGAAGGAAGAGAGAATCCTAACATATGAAGACGTGATGAATCTGTCGAACAAATTCGCAAATGTCCTTAAGAAATACAGGGTAAGGAAAGGGGACAGGGTTTTTCTGTTTCTTCCGAGGGTTCCGGAGCTCTACACCTCTTTTCTTGGAATCCTGAAGAGAGGCGCAGTTGCAGGAACATTGTTCTCGGCGTTTGCAAAGGAGGGGCTTGTTGACAGGATAGGCCAAAGCGAGGCTGTTGCATTGGTTACGCACGTTTCCCTTCTGGATAGGGTGCTTGAAGTTAAGAGGCAGATGCCGAAGCTGAAGCATATTTTTGTTGTCGGTGGAAAGGGGGGGATAAGCTACGAAAAGGAGATTGCTGGCGCTTCAGATAAATACAATGCAGAGCCAATGAAAAAAGGGGATTTTGCCTTTATGCTTTACACCTCGGGAACTACTGGAAAATCAAAGGGAATTGTCCACTGCCATTACGCAATGCTGCAGGCTCACCTGACTGCGAAATATGCTCTGGACCTTAAGGAAGATGACATATATTGGTGCACCGCTGACCCGGGATGGGTTACCGGTGTTGTTTACGGAATTTTAGGGCCGTGGTCAAACAGGGTTACGCAGGTGGCATATGAAGGGCAGTTCTCAGTCGAGAAATGGCACGGCATTTTGAGAAAATACAATGTAAGCGTATGGTACACTGCACCAACTGCCGTAAGGATGATAATGGCGCAGAAGAGAAACTCGGAAGAAAGGAAAAGGTTCAGGGGACTTAGGTATATAGCATCAGTTGGTGAGCCTTTAAACCCGGAGGCAATTAAATTTGGAATGAAGGAATACGGGATGCCGATTCATGACAACTGGTGGCAGACTGAAACAGGGGGAATTTTGATTGCAAATTTCCCGTGCATGGACATCAGACTTGGGTCGATGGGGAAGCCATGCCCGGGCATTGTTGCGGAGATTGTTGACGACAGGGGAAAGGCCGTCAGGGCAGGGGTTGAGGGCAATCTTGCTATTAAGCCGGGGTGGCCTTCCATGATGAAAACCATCTGGAAGAATGAAAAGAAATACAAAAGCTGTTTTGCCGGAAAATGGTACATCTCAGGCGACAGGGCATTAAAGGACAGGGACGGCTATTTTTGGTTTATTGGAAGGGCTGATGATGTTATAAAGACGGCCGGCCACAGGGTAGGACCATTTGAGGTTGAATCTGCACTTGTTGCCCATCCTGCGATTGCTGAAGCGGGAGTGATTGGAAAGCCGGACCCATTGTACGGGGAAATCATAAAGGCATTTGTGGTGCTAAATCCTGGTTACAGATATTCCAATGAGCTGTACGAGGACATAAAGGCTTTTGTGAAAAAGAATCTTGCAGGGCATGCCTATCCGAAAGAGATTGAAGTTGTTGAATCATTGCCCAAGACAAGGAGCGGGAAAATAATGAGGAGAGTTCTGAAGGCAAAGGAGCTGGGATTGCCACTCGGAGATTTAAGCACGCTGGAGAGATACTAGTGGGAAAAAAAGAAGAGCAGTCAAGGAAGCTGTTTAGCGGATTTGCAAAGTTTTACGACTGGCATCCGTTCACGCCGTGGCTCAGGTGGCTGCAGAAAAAAACCATTGAAAGAATCAGGGGAAAAGATATTAAGATACTTGACATTGGATGCGGAACGGGCTATGCGCTTCAAAAACTGCATGAGCGTTTTCCAAAAGCAGAGCTGCACGGCATTGACTTTTCTCCTGAAATGCTTGCAATTGCAAAAAAGAGAATGGGGAAAAATGCCAGGCTAAGGATGGGCGTGGTTCAGAGCCTGCCTTACAATGCCAATTCGTTTGACTATGTAATATGCACCGAGGCGTTCCACCATTTTGAGCAGCAGGAGAAAAGTCTTAAAGAGATGAAAAGGGTGTGCAGGAAGAATGGTTTTGTAATTGTTTCAGAGCCCGAATTCCTGTTTCCTTCCGTCAACAGGCTTATGGAAAGGATTGAGCCGGGCAATGCAGGCATGCATACGCCAGGTGAGATGAAATCTTTGTTTGAGGATGTAGGGCTTAAGGTGGCCTGCCAGAAGCGCGTTGGAATTCTTGCCGTATTGACTGAAGGGAGGAAGATTTGAGCCTGGGTGCCACTCAAATTTTAAACCACATTAAGGTTTAGAGCAAAATTTATATACCCCCTCTTTTCCCATCTTTGTATGGTTGTCTTTGATGAATTCGGCCCTGAAAAGGTTCTTCAGGTTTATGACCCGGTTACGGGGATGAGGGGAATAACCGTTATAGACAACACAACGCTGGGTCCTGGGAAAGGGGGCATAAGGATGACGCCTGATGTAAGCGTTGAGGAAGTTGCTTCTTTGGCGAGGGCCATGACTTTCAAGAACGCACTTGCAGAGATTCCTTTTGGCGGAGCAAAATCAGGCATTATTGCGGATTCCAAGAAACTGAGCAGGGAAGAGAAAGACCGGATTGTTGCTTCTTTTGCAAGGGCGATAAGAAGATTGGTGCCATCAACCTATATTGCCGGGCCGGACATGTACATGGGCGAGCATGAAATGGAAGTGTTTGTCAAGGCTAACGGGAATATCAAATCTGCCACGGGGAAGCCAAATGATTTGTGCGAGGGTTACGCATGCGGGATTCCCCACGAGCTTGGAAGCACGGGCTATGGGGTTTACCATTCCACACTGGTTGCGCTGGAGCATGCAGGAATTCCTGTATCAGGTGCAACAGTGGCAATTGAAGGGTTTGGAAATGTGGGCACATTCGCTGCAGAATATTTGGCAAAGGCCGGCGCGAAGATAATTTCAGTATCGGACTCGAGGGGCGCGATTGTGGATGAAAAGGGGCTTGACGTTCAAAAGCTGATTGGGATTAAGAGCAGGGGCGGCTCGGTGGTGGAATATTCTGGCGTCATGAAAATACCGCAGGAGGCAATATTTGAGATTGAAGTTGATGTGCTGATTCCTGCTGCAAAGCCAAACGTGATAAATGAGCGCAATGTTGGCAAGGTAAAGGCAAGGATTATTGTGGAAGGAGCGAATATACCTGCAACATTTGAGATTGAGAAAAAACTGCACCAGGCCGGAACAATAGTGGTGCCGGATTTCATCGCGAATGCGGGAGGGGTCATATCATCATATGTAGAGCACATAGGGGGCAAGGCCGATGATGTCTTTCCGATAGTTGAGAGCAAGATATGCCCCAACACGAAGCTTGTTCTCGAGCGCTCGAAGAGAAATTCCATAACACCGAGGGAAGCGGGAATAGAGATTGCGAAGGAAAGGATTTTCAATGCGAAGAGGCTGCATTTGTAGGTGATTTTTATGACAAAATATATGTTAAGGCATGACAGGCCAAACTGCATAGGGTGCGCGGCATGTGTCGCAATTGCCCCTGATTACTGGGAGATGGCATCAGACGATAAGTCTTCCATAAAGGGCGGGAAAAGAATGCCGGATGGCACTGAGGAGAGAGTAATAGAAGAGAAGGATTTTGCGGCAAACAAGGACGCTGCACAGTCATGCCCGGTTAATGTGATAAGCGTCTGGGACGAGAATAAGACGAAGAAGATTGTTTAGTTCTGCTGGGACAAAAACATATTTAAGCACAGGAGTAAGATAGACTCTATGGCATTAATAGAGTTAGTGGGATACGCTGCCATGGTTGTGATGGCCCTGTCATTGACGCCGCAGGTCATTAAATCGTGGAGAACAAAGTCAACAAAAGATATTTCGATTCTATGGAATTCACTTTACATTTTTGGGCTGGTTCTGTGGTTGGTTTATGGAATAGGCATAAATAGCTGGCCTCTTGTCGGGGGTGCAGTTATTGAGTCCGTGCTTGCAATATCGCTGATAGTTCTGAAAGTAAGGTATGGGTGAAAATTCACGAAACATTTATAAATAACTTAACTATCGTTAAGTTCCTATGGAAATTTCAGTAAACAGGGAGCTTTACGACCACGTGGACAAGGTTGGAATTAAGTTCAGGACTGCACCGGGGCTTACTGAAGATGTTGTAAGGCAGATTTCCGCGAAGAAAAATGAGCCTGAGTGGATGCTAAAGCACAGGCTGAGCTCGCTTGAAATTTACAATGGCATGAAGAATCCCGGATGGGGGCCGGATTTAAGCAAGCTGAACATGGACAAGATTACCTGTTTTTTGGAGCCTGATGCGAAAAAGAATGCAAGGAGCTGGGATAATGTGGAGCCTGAAATCAAGAGGACATTTGAGAAATTGGGGATACCTGAAGCGGAACAGCGCGCGTTAGCCGGGGTTGGAGCACAGTTTGACAGCGATGTTGTTTACCACAACATGAAAAAAGAGCTGACCGAGCAGGGCGTAATTTTTGAGGACTGTGATGTCGCATTGAGAGAGCATCCTGAGCTGTTCAGGAAATATTTCATGAAGTGCGTTCCTGCAAATTTGCACAGGTATGCGGCATTGCACGGTGCTGTGTGGTCCGGCGGCACGTTCCTGTACGTTCCAAAAGGGGTTGAGGTAAAGCTTCCGCTGCAGGCATACTTCAGGATGAACTCAAGAAGCATGGGGCAGTTCGAGCATACGCTAATCATAGTGGAGGAAGGCGCCAGGGTGCATTATGTCGAGGGGTGTTCGGCGCCCCGATACAATGAAAATTCCATACATGCAGGATGCGTTGAGGTATTTGCGAAGAAAAACTCAAGGGTAAGGTACAGCTCTGTTGAAAACTGGAGCATAAACACATACAACCTCAACACGAAGCGAGCAATTGTTGAGGAGAATGCAGTCATGGAATGGGTAGGGGGCAATTTGGGAAGCGGCGTTACGATGCTTTATCCGTGCACACTTCTTGTTGGCAGGAAATCTTCCGCCAACCACATAAGCATAGCGTTTGCCGCAAAGGGCCAAAACCAGGATACGGGCGCAAAGGTGTTCCATCTTGCCCCGGAAACAAGCTCCAACATAATCTCCAAGGGCATAAGCTCGGGGGGAATTACAACATACAGGGGCATTGTGCAGATAGCAAAGAATGCTGCAAACTCAAAGTCAAGCGTGAAGTGCGACTCTTTGGTGAGGGGCAGCTCAAGCGAGGCTAACGCTTACCCGCACATTGACGTGCATGCAGAAAGGGCAGATGTTGGCCATGAAGCTACCGTCGGTAAAATAAACGAAGAAATGCTGTTTTACCTCATGAGCAGGGGCATTGATGAAGAGCAGGCCATGCAGATGGTTGTAAGCGGATTTATAGAGCCGGTTGCAAAGGAACTTCCATTGGAATACGCAGTTGAGCTCAACAATCTAATCCAGATGGGAATGGGGGGCTCGGTGGGATGAAAGACATCAGGAAATACTTCGGGGGCTATGAAAAAAATGCAAGGATAATAACCATTGATGAAGATTCTCCCGATGTAACTACAATCAGTGGAGAAAATCTTCTTGTGCACTGCAAGCCCGGAGTGAAGAAAAGGATAATCCAGAAGGAACCAAACTGCAATAGCCTCAGGGTGTATGTTGACAGGAATTCAGAGCTGGAATTTGCGTCAATGCTGCCTTCTTTTGCGTCTTTTTACGTTGGAAATAATGCAGGGCTGAAGCTTTTTTGCTGCAATCTTGGCGGAAATGATGCTGCTGAGACCCTAATTGAAATGGGCGACAATGCGCAGGCTGAGGACAGGGTATACTTTATATGCACCGGGGAGAAAAAAGTTGACATTAATGTAAAAATTGTCCACAGCGGCAAAAACTCCACATCGAGGCTTTTGACGAGGGGAATTGTAGACGGGCGTGCGGATGCGAAGTGCACCGGACTCATAGAGGTTGAAAAAAATGCCTCGTCCAGCGACGGATACCAGGACAACAACTGCCTTATACTAAGCGATAACGCACGGATTCAGTTTTTGCCCTTGCTGAAAATCAGGAATCCGGATGTAAGGTGCTCCCATGATGCAAAAGTGACGCATGTTGACGGGGAAAAGATGTTCTATCTGCAGTCTCGCGGCCTTTTGGAAGAAGATGCGAAGAGAATGATTGTGGAAGGATTTATTCTTGGCGGCGGCATGGCTTCAGGCATGAGAGAGATGCTTGGGGAGATTATGGATGGCAAAATGGCAGGCATATGGGGCTAAGAATATGAATGCAAAAAAAGACTTTCCAATACTGAAGAGGAGAATAAACGGCAAAGAGATTGCTTACCTGGACAATGCCGCAACAACCCAAAAGCCAAAATGCGTCCTTGACGCCATGGACGATTATTACACCATGCACAATGCCAACATACACCGCGGGATATACAAGATAAGCGAGGAAGCTACGGAGATGTATGAGAAAGCCCATGAAAATGCCGGCAGATTTGTTGATGCGGGCTTCCAGGAGATGGTATTCACAAGAAACACAACGGAGTCTATAAATCTTGTCGCATACTCCCTGCTGCCTGAATTTCAGAAGGGGGATGAGATAGTACTTTCGCGCATGGAGCACCATTCAAATCTGGTGCCGTGGCAGCATGTTGCAAAGATGAGCGGTGCGAGGCTGAAATACATTGAGCTGCTTGAAGATGGGAGCATAGACATGGAGAGCGCAAAGAAAGCAATCTCGCGGAAAACAAAGCTGGTTTCAATTGCGCACATGTCAAATGTCCTTGGGACAATAAACGATGCCAGGGAGATTGGAAGGATTGCGCATTCCAATGGCGCGATGATTATGGTTGATGGAGCCCAGAGCGTTCCCCATTTCCAAATCAGCGTAAAAAAGCTTGACTGCGATTTTCTTGCGTTTTCCGCGCACAAGATGCTCGGTCCAACAGGAATCGGGTGCCTTTACGGGAAAAAGGAAATCCTTGAGGGGATGAGACCTTTCCTGTACGGCGGGGAGATGATAAGGGAGGTTTCATATGAATCTGCAAAATTCAACGAGCTTCCCTGGAAATTTGAGGCCGGAACGCAGAACATTGCGGGGGCCATAGGGTTTGACCGTGCCATTGGATACCTGAGGAGCATTGGAATGGACAATATAAGGGACCACGGAAAAATGATTCTTGCATATGCAACAAGGAGGCTTTCTGAAATCGAAGGGTTAAGAATAATCGGGAACTCAAGACACAAGGGCAGCATAATATCTTTTGACTTTAGGGGAATACCGCCGCATGACATGGCTGCCATCCTAGATGCGGAGGGAATATGCATACGCGCAGGCCACCACTGCGCAATGCCCTTAATGAAATACCTTGGCGTCAATGGGACTTCCCGGGCGTCGTTTTACATATACAACACGAAGGAAGATGCTGACAGGATTGCAAACGGAATTGAAAAGGGAAGAAAGCTCTTTAAGGTGTAAGATGGGAATGGAAAAACTGTACCTGGAAAACATCATAGACCATTTCAAGCACCCAAGAAATTATGGTGTCGTGGAGAATGCAGACATACAGCATCATGACCATAATCCATTGTGCGGGGATGACATAAGCATTACAATCAAGATTGACAGGGGAAAAATATCTGATGTGAAATTCCAGGGCCATGGCTGCGCAATATCCCAGGCTTCGGCTTCGATGCTGACGGAAAAAATCAAGGGTAAGAATATTGGGGATGTGAAAGGCATAAAAAGCGATGATGTGATAAAGCTGCTTGGAATTCCGCTGTCCCCATTAAGGATGAAGTGCGCCTTGCTGGGTTTCCAGGTCATGACTGCAGGAATCTCAAAACACAAATATGGATTGCGGGAGCATGGAATCTAACATGGCATACCTCGAAGTCAGGGGCGTGAATGTGAGCGTTGATGGGGAGCAAATAGTCAAAGAGGTAAATTTGAAGGTGGACAAGGGGGAAGTTGTGGCGCTGATGGGTCCAAATGCTTCCGGAAAAAGCTCATTGTCCTATGCCTTAATGGGGCATCCAAAGTACAAAATTGACAAGGGTTCTGCATTTCTGGATGGCAGGGACATAACACAGATGAAGCCGGATGAAAGGTCGAGGCAGGGGCTTTTCCTTTCTTTCCAGAACCCCTTTGAGATTCCGGGAGTTTCCATATCCAACTTTTTGAGGACCGCGTTAAACTCGCACAGCGGAAAGCCGATTGACATTGCTGAGTTTATGAATCTGCTAAGGGAAAAAATGGCCATGCTGAAGATAGACGAGGGCTTTTCGGAGCGCTACATTAACGAGGGCTTTTCAGGAGGAGAGAAAAAGAAAGCTGAAATACTGCAGATGCTGATGCTTAAGCCGAAGATAGCGATACTGGATGAAACTGATTCCGGGCTGGATATAGATGCCTTAAGGATAGTTGCAAATGGGATAAATTCCATTGCAAGAGGGGGCACAGGAGTGCTGGTGATTACGCACTACAAGAGGCTGCTTGACTACATAAAGCCTTCAAGGGTATACATTATGATGGGCGGCAGGATTGTCCGCGAGGGGGGGCCTGAATTAATAAACCATCTCGAGAAAGAGGGATACGAATGGCTGAACAAGGACTGAATATATTCTATGATGTCTCATGAAAAACTATATAAATGGGGCGTTTCTTTCTTCTGGCATGGCAAAAGAGATTTATGACGTGATTATTGTCGGCGGCGGGGTTGCAGGATACGGGGCAGCAGTTTATGCAGCGAGGTTCCGCCTAAAGACGCTTGTTATAGCAAAAGAGGTAGGGGGGCTGATAACCACTACCCATGTAGTCGAGAATTATCCGGCTTTCTCAACCATTTCCGGCCTGGAGCTCGGGAACCGCTTTAAGGAGCATGCAGAATATCTTGGCGTTAAAACCCTTGAGGAGGAAGTTGCCGATGTAAAAAGGAAAAACGACCACTTCTCCGTTGTGTTGAATTCCGGTGCAGAGTATTCCGCAAAAACTGTGTTCATCGCAACCGGGACAAAAAGGAAGCAGCTTGGGGTTCCGGGCGAGAGCGAGTTCTACGGAAAGGGCGTTTCATACTGCGCCACATGCGATGCTGCGTTTTTCAAGGGAGCAAAAATAGGCGTTGTTGGGGGGTCCGATTCTGCGGCAAAGGAGGCGTTGCTGCTGTCAGAATACGGAAAGGAGGTGTACGTCATTTACCGGGGCGAGAAAATCAGGCCTGAGCCCATAAACATGGAGCGCATCAGCGAGAAAAAGAACATAAAGATAATCAATTTTACGAATGTTGCCGAGATTAAGGGCGACAAAAAATTAACCCATGTGATATTTGACAAGCCTTACAATGGAAGCAGGGAATTCAAGCTCGACGGACTTTTCATTGAGATAGGGCATCTTCCCCAAAACGAGCTTGCAAAGAAACTGGGTGTAAGGCTTAATGAGAAAGGCGATGTTGTAATCGACAGTCATTCTAGGACCAATGTCTCAGGAGTGTATGCCATGGGGGATATAACACAAACCGAATGGAAGCAGGCAATTACGGCGGTTGCGGAAGGAGTCATAGCGGCATTTTCTGCGTATGAAGACATAAACAAGGGAAAAGTGATATACGAATAAATCAGGAATGCTATAATCTTGAGGTTTCTGTGGCGTGCTACACAATGGTTGAAACCTTTTGCTTTTACTGCAATTTTAGAATCTTCGTGAGGGCTTCCCTGTCAAAACCAACCACTATCTTGCCGTCCACTTCTATAACCGGAACGCCCATCTGGCCGGATTTCTCGACCATCTCATCCCTTGCCTTATCGTCACTGGCCACATCCACTTCTGCGTACTTCACCTTATGCCTGTTAAGAAATTCCTTGGCCCTAACGCACCAGGGGCACGTGGGTGTGGTGTAAACTTTTACTTTGGCCATTCTTGATACACAGACAGGTAGATTGCCTAATACTTAAATGTTGCGCTTGACCATGTCCAGAAACATGGAATGAACCCCTGAATCTTCCGTAAGTTCCGGATGGAATGTTGTAATGAGTATGTTTCCAGACCTTATCATCACGGGGCTATTGCCGTGCTCTGACAGAATCTCCGCCCCATTTTCGTAAGATGTTACAATGGGCGCACGAATGAAAATTCCGTTGAAATCCCCAATTCCCCTTATTTGAAGGGGCGCTTCAAAGGAATCCTTTTGGGTGCCGTAGCCATTCCTTTTTACTGAAATGTCCAGAATTCCAAGGGGCTTAACCTTTGAGCCTGAATCTTTTGAGAGAATAACTGCGCCTGCGCACGTACCATAGATGGGTATTCCCCGCTTGTGGAGGTTCAGGATGGAAGCATCTATGCCTCTTGAATACATGATGTTTGAGATTGTGGTAGATTCTCCACCGGGAATTATAAGCCCGTCAAGCCCGGAAAAATCTTCCTTGGTTTTCACAAGCACAGGCTGCACGCCAAGGCTTTGCAGCATTATTGAGTGCTCCCTGAATGCTCCCTGCAGGGCAAGAACACCTATGCGCATTACCATCCCCTTTCCTGAAGCCTTATGTCAAGCTTGGAAATCTCGAGCCCGCTCATGGGCATGCCAAGATTCTCGGAAACCTTTGCAACAACTTCAGGCTTGTCGAAATAGGTTGTTGCCTTTACGATTGCGCTGGCCATGGATTTTGGGTCCTCGCTCTTGAATATTCCAGAGCCGACAAAAACACCGTCGCATCCGAGCTGCATCATAAGCGCGGCATCCGCTGGAGAGGCTACACCGCCGGCAGAGAAATTAACGACAGGCAACCGGCCCAGGCGCAATGTGTCAATCAGAAGCCTGTAAGGAACCCTCATTTTTTCTGATTCTTTCCTGAGCATTCCGTCCTGAAATTTCTTTAGGCTGCGTATCTGTTCTGCAACCGTGCGGACGTGGCGTACTGCCTCGACGATGTTGCCGGTCCCGGCTTCGCCTTTTGTCCTTATCATTGCAGCGCCTTCATTTATGCGCCTCAGCGCCTCGCCAAGGTCGCGAGCGCCGCATACAAAAGGGATGGAGAATTTGCGCTTGTCAATGTGGTGTTTGTCGTCAGCCGGAGTAAGCACTTCGGATTCGTCTATAAAATCAACGCCAATCGCCTGAAGAATCTGGGCTTCAACAAAATGGCCTATACGGACCTTTGCCATGACGGGAATTGTGACTGATTCCATTATCTCTTTTATCTTCGAGGGGTCTGCCATCCTTGCCACTCCGCCGTCAGCCCTTATGTCGGCAGGAACCCTTTCCAGGGCCATTACAGAAACAGCGCCGGCCTTTTCGGCTATTTTTGCCTGCTCGGCGTTTGTGACGTCCATGATAACGCCGCCCTTGAGCATCTCCGCAAGCCCCTTCTTCAAAGTGTCTGTGCCCTTTTCCATGGCGGAAGTGGATGTGAAACTGCTTTTAAATGTTTGGTCAGTACTCAGTTTGTCGGCGAATTAGTCAATACTTGCAGAACAGCATCAGGTGGTCCCTCTGGAAGGGGTCGAGGTTTCTCTTGTCTATAATCTTCATGCCGCTTTTTTCAATTTCATTGAATACCTGCCTGTACACCTCTCCTGGGCGCTTGGAGACGTCAATGCTTCTTGCCTTTACTGCGATGAGCGCATAGCCCCCTTTCTTCAGATACATCCTTGCGTTCTTGAGGAAAATCTCAACCTGGTTCTTCTGGGCAACATCCTGGTATAGGAAATCCACGAGGGAAATTCTCTCCCGGTAAGTTTCAGGCATGTTTGCGTCTGCAAGAACCGGAACAATGTTGTTTCTTTTTTCCGACAAAAAGACAAGGTCCCTCATTACAATTGGCGCAATATCGATTGCGAATACAAGGCCTTCGGTGCCAACAATGTCGGATACATGCGATACGGTTGTCCCTGTTGACGAGCCGAGGTACAGCACAAAATCACCTTTCCTCAGGAATATGTTGGGCACTCCGTTCAATATTGCAGCGCAAAGCTTTGATTTTTGGGGGTTCCATTCGCGGTACTCATCGTTGCCTTCATTTACTATCCTCTCCCCGTAAACATCATTGCCCTTCAGGATGGATTTTGTGTATAGGAATCTGCGCTTGCCTTTCTGCTCCTCATAAACCTCAAATATTGATGACTGTTTCATGCTGCAAACTTCTTTTCAAGCTCCTCCCTTAGCTTGTTGCCTATGAACTTTCCCCTGAAATAGTCCACTTTTGCCGCAATTGCAATCTTGTCTGCCAGGCCCCTTGCTATCTTTCCGTGCATTTTCTGCGGCGCAGACACCAAAAGGGGATGGGCTACAATAAGACCGTGCCTTGGAGCCCTTGCCCCGGTTCTCATGTGCCTGAAAAGTGCCTGCTCAGCCCCGAGAAGCTGTATGGTGGAAGCGGGCATCATTGCGAGTCTCCTGAGCGACCTTGCATGCACAAGAAGCCGTGCGCCAATTAAGGCCCCCGCGACTTCAGAAACGTTGGGGCAAAGCCTTCCCATAACCCCATCAAGGTACTTTTCCTGCGATGACCTTAGCCGGTAGAGCACGCGGATTTTTTCTCCAAGCTCCATTACCGGCTCGATGTCCTCTTTGCTGAAATGCGCGCCCATTGATATTTTTTCTTTCTTCACGGTGTTTGCCTTCAGCACATTGCCCAAAAGGATTTCATTATCGGTTTCCGAATGCTCGTATTCCGGATTTTGCAGAGCGTACCATCCCCTGAATCTTTTCATCAAGGTATTTGAAACCTTTGTTATGTCGTCGATTGCGTGGACTGCCTCTATGACTAAAAACTCGTCAGTTACAGAATCCCTGATTCCGGCCTTGGTGAGCTCCAGGTTGATGGAATGGAACTTTTCCGAGTAAGCCCTGTCCTTGAAAACGCCAAGAATACTTTTCAGGGCATCATTGTCAGGCTTAACTGCCCCGTGCTTCAGCAAAAGCCGTTTTTCGTCTGAAGCGTGCTGATAAACAACCCTGTCGATTATTTTTAGGTTGTTGTCAATTATGAATGTTCCGAGAATGTTTGAAAATATGTAGGACATGGAGAGCAAAATCCTTATCCGGTTTTTAAATATTGCTGGTCTGGAATGAAACCGTCCTGGAGTTGGAGTTTCCTGCCCTGTCGGCGGCGTAAACAGCAACTGAGTTATTGCCTGTGGAAAATGCCTGCTTCCTTGATACGGTTCTGCAGTATGTGCAGAGCTTTTTTTGAGGCCCGTCGTTTACTGAATAGGAGATGGCTGCTGGCTCTGATGATATTGCATCGAGGGTCAGCCTGCCGTAATAAGCGCTTCCATCAATAGGCGAGTTGATAATGAGACTGGGCCTTGTGGTGTCAACTACTGATGACTGTATCCTTGAGGAAACCTCGTTTATCAGGTCTGCAATGGTAAAATAGAAATCAATTGCCTGGTTCTCCATATTGCTTATGCCAATATTTGTTGTGCACGAGACACGCCTGCCGGATGCGCAGTTTTTCATCTCAAACCGGGAGAAATTACTGCCGTTGCCCCTAATCCACAGGGAAATGTTCTTTGGGTTTTCTTCCGTGAATGTAACTGCAAAAGTGCCGTTGCTCCATCCATTTGAATTTGTTGAATGAATCTTGGGCTTGATGGAATCCACAAGGAATGACACATTTGTTGAGTTTGACACCCCTTTCCTGTTGGCCCTGACTACAATCTCGTTTGAGCCTTCACTGAAAACGACATTGTCCTTAAAATACCTGCAGTTGCTGCACAATGTTGCGAATCTTCCGTTGGCAGAGTATTCAATGGAGTCTGCTTTTGCAGTAAGGGAGATGATTAATGGGATGGACCTTGAGGCATAAACTATTGGTTTTGGGGACTCTATGCTTACAGCCATCGGCGTTTCCTGGCTGTTCATATTTCCTGCCAATGACAGCACTGCCGCGTTAATGTCCACGCGGGGGAATGAAAGGCCGTTTTTTCCATCGATTAGCCGCACGCCGGTATTCTTGAGCAGATTTTCCACCTCGGATGGTGAGAGGCTCAGCGAGGAATTTATCATGCCAATCTGCCTGAGCAATGCAACAGCCCCTGCGATGTGGGGTGCAGAAAAAGATGTTCCGGAGCCGGATAAAAACTCCGTGCCGGGGTAAGATGTTTTTATTCCAACGCCCGGAGCAAGCAAATCAAGCAATGACGCTGAGTTGGAGAAGCTTGCAATCCGGTCGTAGTCGTCAGTTGCCCCCACCGAAATTGCACCTGACGCGCATGCAGGGTATGATATACCATCCGGGTAGCCGCCGTTTCCTGAAGACACCACAACCGGGATGTTGTTCTGCACTGCGGTGTTTATGGCATTCCCTGCAGCCAATGAATCGCATTCGGATGAGTCGTTTGTACGGAACCCGGAAACACCAAGGCTCATGGATATCGCGGAGATATTGAACTTGTCCCTGTTTGTGATGCAGTAATCTATTGATGCAACAACATCGGAGAAGGAGCCTGAGCCTGCTGAATCAAGAGCCTTTAATGCAACTATGCCCGATTCAGGTGCAACACCTGTGTATCTGGAGTCCCTTGAGGATATTATTCCTGCAACCATGGTGCCATGGCCGTTGTCGTCCATTGGGTCATTGTCGGAGTTTACAAAGTCATACCCGCCGATTACAGAAAGGGCCGGATGTGAGGAATCAACTCCTGTGTCAATTACGCAGACAGATGCGCCATTTCCCCTGAGAAATGCGCCATTGTAGCCCATTTCATTTACTTCTGATGCGCCGATAAGGGGTGCGCTTTTGTCCAGCAATATTGAAACCCTTGCGTCCATCTCGATGGACTTGACTGAGGGATTTTCCATGAGTTTTTTGAGGCCCTCCCTCGAGATATTGCCCGCTATCATGTTAAAGTTCCTGTACCGCTTCCTTATCACCAAATCCGGGCGTGAATTTGCGGATGCTGCCTTAGTGCTGGTGATTCCAACAGAAGCCATGACGCTGTCAGGCGGAATGTATTTCTGGAAGGAGATAATCACCGGCACTGTATCATTGCCTAATCCATCTGCCACGGCAGTATCTACCTTAACGGCAAATGAGCCCTGGGCTAGGAATACCAATATAAATCCCACTATAAATAACGCTATGAACCCCTTTTTTTCGTGAATAATAGATGTAAAATCCAACAGAGGATATTTATAATTTGCGTTTTGCAAATAGAAATATTTATAAACAATTTACCCAAATGGGAGGTTAGGTTAAAAGAGCGTGATAGAATGGCAAGAGAAGGTCCATACGAGATAATTCCTGCAGAGGAGATTAGGGGACTAAAAGAGGAAGTGGAATCGCTGAAGAAAAGGTCCGAGAAGTTTAACGCTGACAGCCTCACTGAATCCCTATCCCAGCTTACAAAGAACATGTCTGAAATGATGCAGGTGTTCAAGCTTGCCGCGGAGCAGATTAAGGAAGAGGAGGGCAGCGGCGGCTCCTACAAGGCTATTTCTGAGAAGCTTGACAAGGTAATCGAGCAGAACCAGACCATTGCAGAGGCCCTTGTATCGATGAATGACATGATAACCACTGATGTGGACAAGCTTTTGCACAGGATGGACCAGGCGGAAAAGCCGGTCAAAGAGCAGCCGAAGATAAGGCCAAAGATGCCGGAGGCCATGCCACAACCCATGCTTGGACCGGAAGTTCCAAGACCGCAGCAGGTTTTCCAGCCGGGCTTTCAGCAGTTCCCTCCAAGGCAGGTGCCGGGCATGCAACCACCGCCTAATTCAAAGCCCTTTCCAGGACCGAGTTTTCAGCCCAGTGAAAAGCTGGACATAAGCGATTTGGAGAACCTTCCGGAAATGCCGCCTTTGGATTTGGAGGAGCCGAAGAAGGGCTTTTTCTCAAAGCTCATCCACAAGAAATGAATTCTTTTCCACCGCACAAGCTGAGGAGTTTTGTAAGGCACCTGTGCATTGCTGCGGCAAGGCATGAGTCCGGAGAAGTTCACGCTATGAGCAGGGATGAAATGCTGCGTGAAATAGGGATGATGAAGTCTGATTTGAGCAGGCTAAGCAGGAAGGGGAACCGCACATACAATGTCTCAAGGCAGAGCGAGTTCATCATCGCGGGGCTTCGCAGCAGGGTGAATGACATCGAGGAAAAAATCAGCAGGAGGGATTTTGAGGTCAAGGAAAGCCTGGACAAAGAGCACGACAGGATTGTGTTTCTCACCCAGGCGATGGACAGCCTCAGGGACAAGATTGCCGCGCTGGGAATGGGCGTGGTTAAGGATGAAGAAAGCATGAAGGGCAAACTCCTGGCGCTTGAAAGGAGATTTGGCAGCATCAGAAAATCGGTTGACAGGAAAACTGCTTCCAGAATAGGGAAGAGGCTGTCGCTTGTTAAAAGTAAGATGGGCTAATCTTTCTCTGCCCTATTTGTGCGCAAACCAGAATGTGTAAACTTCGTTCTTGCTGTCGAGCCTGCAAAAGCCAAAGCGCTCAAACTGAACCGTATCATCAACCTCTGCAAGCTTGAGGCTGCTTTCCCCCAATCCAGAAATTATGCTTCCATCCGGCATTTTAACCTGGACTTTTATATTGCCATCTGCAGGAAGCCAGTGGATAATCTTTTTTCCTTCTTTCTTGTATTTTTCATACTCCCTGCTGTCGAATGTGAACTCATTTTTTGACTTCCTGAAGTTGAGAAGGTCCATGAGCCTTGCAATCTCCCCCTCCTTCAGCTCCGAGAGGTCTTTTTTTGAGAGTATGAATTTTTCCCCAACACTGAACTTCCTGCCGCCCTTTATGCTGTCGGGATGGAGGTCAAGCTCAACAGAAGATTTTGGCGCTCCCTTAATTGCAACTTCAGCGGGGTCGTGTATGAAGAAGAACCTTTTGGATATGGGGTCTATGACGTCCCTGTTGAACGCGTTCAGGTTCTTGAAGAATTCTTCTCCGGTTACATATTTGTCGTTTTGGGTAACTCCAACGTCGATGGCGTATTTTATGAATGCATCGGGTGAATAGCCGCGCCTTTTCAGTGCGCGCAGGAATGGAATCCTTATGTCGTCCCAGCCATCATATTTTCCCAGCTCAATTGCCCTTCTTGTTTCAGATGCGCTTATCTTGATGTCCTTGAAATTAATCCTGCCGACATAGAGGTGATGGGGCATTTTCCACTTTAGGTATTCAAATGCAAAACGCTGCTTCTTCTCGTTGTCCATGTGGTCCTTGGCCCTTATGGTGTGCGTTATTCCAAAATCGTGGTCGTCTACTGCAACTGCAAGATTCATCAGCGGCCATACACGGTATTTGCTTTTCTGCCTTGGATGCTCGTGGAGGTTTATCCTCATGGCCGGCCAGTCGCGCATTGCAGGGTTTGGGTCATCAAGCGAGGTTTTAACCCGCATAACTGCTTCCCCTTCCCCATAATCGCTGAACATCCTTCGATAGCGGTGCTTCTGCTCCTTAAGAGGCAATTCCCTGCACGGGCAAGCCTTCTTTTTTACGGCGGCTGACCTGAAATCATCTGGCGTGCAGGTGCATATGTATGCTGCGCCCATGCCAATAAGCTTTTCCGCGCACTTGTAATACTCCTCAATCCTGTCGGACTGAATGAAAACCTTTGCAACATTGTTCTTTGTAAGCCATTGGGCATCTTCCTCGATGAGCTTGTAGGATTCGGGGTTTATGTTTTCGGGATTGGTGTCTTCAATTCTTATGTAAAGTGTTCCATTGTATTTCCTGCAGAACTCAGAGTTAAGGGACAATACATAAGCGTGGCCGATGTGCAACGGTCCGGATGGGGAAGGCGCAAACCTCATCACCACTTTTTTTGCGTCATCCAGGTCGGGAAGACCGGTTTTTTTCTCTTTCTTTTGCTCATGAAGGAGTTCAGGCGCAACTGACTGCAGTTCCCTGAGCTGAGATTCGGGGCTTAGAGCGTTGACTTCGGAAACTATCTGCTCAATCTTTTCCGACAGCTCTTTCGGTTTATTGCGCCATTCCGGAAATTCTGCCAGAATGCGCCCCACTATAGCCTTGGACGACGCCTTTCCCCCGAACTTTACTGCGTTATGCAGGGCGTACTTTCTTGTTGAAGAGTTGATGTCCATGTTGCAGGCATAATACCGAAAACTATTTAAATATGCTTGAGAAGGGAGGGTGTACCACAAAGACCAGGGTGGTTTTTTAGAGGGGATTATGACGAGAAGGACCAGTGTTATTCCGAAGGCTCCTGTTGCGAGAATTCTGATGGAGTGCGGTGCGAAAAGGGTATCGGCTGATGCCGTTGATGCCTTTGCTGAAGTGATTACGGAGATGACGGAAAAGATAGCGTTGCAGGCGTCAAAGATTGCGCAGCATTCAGGCAGAAAGACAGTTCAGGAAGAGGACATCAAGCTGGCTGTTAAGTGATTAATCTTATAAAGGGATTCTTTTTTCAGCTGTTTTATGGGCCAGTAGCTCAACCTGGTAGAGTGCCCCATTGGCTTTATTACCAAAAATGGGGAGGCTTCGGGTTCAAAAGTGAGGGACTGCACCTGATGGAAACAACGAGTTTCCAGCACATCCACAACTATGCGGATGCTTCACACGCTGGCAGTCAAGTGGCATCTACGATGCCACGAACTTTGGCGGTGTAGAAACATACAATCTCTCAATGAAAGTCCCGACTGGTCCATAAACATATTTAAATTGATAAGTAACGATAAGGGAGATGGTACCTATGGACTGCATTTTCTGCAAAATAGTCAGGGGGGAAATTCCCTGCGCAAAGCTGTATGAGACTAAGAACGTGCTAAGCTTCCTTGACATAGGGCCAATCAACCAAGGTCATGCTTTGGTGATTCCAAAAGGGCATTACGTGACAATTATCGACACGCCGGATGATGTCCTTAAGGACATGATTGCCGCTACAAAAAAAGTTACCAAGGCAGTAAAATTGGCGACTGGTGTGGAAGGGGTCAACAACCTGCTCAACAACGGCAAGGCATCAGGGCAGGCAGTTTTTCACGCGCACATGCACATCATTCCAAGATTTGAAGGAGATGACTTCAAGATTCCGTGGCCCGCAAAGAAATACAACGCAGGAGAGATGGAAGAGATGAGGCGAAAGGTTTTAGGGTGCCTATAGGGTTTTTTGAAAATTTTTTTCGGCCTGACTAAGCTTGATAAACCAACACTTTTAAATAACTACCCCCAGAACTTCTTCTCAAGGCGGTGTAGCTCAGCTTGGTTAGAGCGCTAGACTCATATCAATGAGTGCTGAGGCGTAAGCCGATGATACTCTAACCGGGTTATCTAGAGGTCGCGGGTTCAAAAGTAAGGGCTGCGCCCGATACACCCCGCAGTTGATGGAAACTCACGTTTCCAGCACCCTTCGTTCCACAATGGAACTTCAGGGTAAGTGGGATTTCGCTTTGCTCAATCCCACGAACTTCGGAAAAACGCAACCCTTAATGAAAGTCCCGCCACCGCCATTTTTTGTCAAAGGCAAGGAATAGTTCGGATTATTTTATACTTTTAAACTTTGCAATGATAAATGTATCCTCAAATCTTTTCATCACTTCAAAATTAAGGGTAAGCTTCCTGAGCTCCTTGCTGGCTGTCCTGAATTCCAGATAACAAACGTAGTCCTTTACAGCGTCTGTGAACTTAAATTGGGGCAGTCTTTTTTCCTTTTTATGATAATGCTCTTCTCCAAAGAGATATTTCTGCTGAACCTGCCAGTATATCGAGTGGGTAACTACAGCGTGGTCACCATCATTGTCTGTCTCAGGCTTCTCATCTCCCACAAAATCAGAAATCTCCGTCGCATTGGGGGAAGCAACCTCTTCGTCAACTGAAGGATATGTCATATGCGTCATATGCTCAGGCTCCATAGAGTTCTCCATAAGAAGGACTATCTCGTATGTCTGCATATCATTCTTATTCATGTCTGGCATAAAGTCCTGCATGGTAAATCCCCACTATCCATTGCTTTCAGAATATATTTTAAAAAACTATCTATTTCAGCTTCTTAACAACGATGTTTCCCTGGTCTTCAAGCCAGCCCATTATGCCCCGCGCAGGATTAAGATTGCGGGTGTTTTGGGCAACTGTCCTGAACTTGATGTATGAGATGTAATCCTTTACCTCGGTTGCAAGCCAGTTGGGCGGAATTGCCTTGGAGTCCTTTTTTACATGATGGTATTCGGTATCCCTGTGGTAAAGTGGATTCAAAGAAACATCATCGGGAACAAATGCCGTAAACTCAACGCTAACCCTGCTGTCGAGATTTTCGGTAATGGGCGCTTCAAGCCTTTGCTGCAGGATTTCCTGTGGTTCAAAATGCCTGGCTGCATTATGCACAGTGACATTAACCTTCCCAATAGCCTTGACCTTTTCGATAGCAACCGCTATCTCGTCCCTGTGGCGTGCTGCTGTGACCATTTGTCCACCCTTTCTTCACTACTATGGAATTAATCTAACTTTATAATATTATCGGTTTTACGATACTATTCTATATAATATATTTCATAGAATATATTAAAAAGGTAACCTTTATATAATAGGATAGTAAATAGTATACTAGTATATGAGGAGATTATATGCCTGACGAGTTCAAGGATTTCAAGGAAAACATGGATGGCTGGGTGAAGCAGGTAAGGCACGAACTATCCGAAGTCAGGGATTTCTCAAGCGCGGTGGATGAGAATGCAAGCAATATCCAGCACAACTATGAGCTTGTTCACGACCTGAAAAGGGAGCTTCAGGAGCTAAGGCAGGAGATGAACGCATTAAAGCTTCTCCACATAATGAGCGTGCGGAAGAGCATGATGAAGAAGATGAATTAGGTAGTGTAATGCATACTATTTTTCATTTGTTGGCGAATTCCCTTGTGGCTGCACTGTTGGGATTTTTTTTCGATTTCAGGCTTGGGATTTTGATTTTCTTTGTGCTTTTAGGGGTTTTGATAGACGTGGACCACATACTTTACTTTATCGTGAAATACAGGGCATGGGGAATAAAAAAGTGGCTTTCGATATCGGCTATGCTTAGAAAAAAGATGCAGGCAAAATTTTATGTGTTCCATTCGCCTGAATTCAATGCCCTGGTAGCTGCAGGGAGCCTCTATAAAAGCATATTCCTCCTTGTCCTGCTGAGCAACATTATCCACATTTCGCTGGATATAGCCGACCACTACCGGTACCACAAGAATTTTTCCGGCCTTAAAAAGTGGAGCGTATTTTATTCCCTAAATCCTGCTGACTAAAAGCTCCTTACCGCTTTCTTCAGCGCGCCATCCACTCCGACAAAGATGTTGGATTCGGATGCAATGAAGGATGTTGAGTTTCCGCTTCTTGTAACAGTCGCCTCGACGTCAAACTGCATTTCGTTTCTGCTCATCTTGAGGTGGAGTTTTTCAAAATCATCCAGGCGCTCGGAAAAATCCTTTGCGTAGTTTCCCACAATCTTCTTGAGTATGTGCATGGTGCCAAGGTCGCACGAAGAAAACCCGGTGAGAACTATATTGCCGCCCAATTCCTGACTGTCCATGCAAACCCCTCTTTTTCTATAATTTTAATCCCCATACGGGGACTATAAAAAACTTTGGATTTGGGAAAATTGTTTTTGCACAAATCTTAAAAACACCCCTCTTAAATCAGGACAATGGCATTAGTAGAATCACTTTCAGGAGTACGCGGCATATATGGGAAAGAGCTGACTCTGGAAACCGTGGGGAATTATGCCATTGCATTCTCAAAAGGAAAGAAAAAGATTGTTGTTGGGTGCGACACAAGGAATTCCTCTGCACCGATTAGGAATGCAATCATAAACTCTGCAGGAATAACTGTCATCGATGTTGGAGTTGCATCCACGCCGGAAACGCAGTTTGCGGTAAGGCAGTTCAGGGCGGATGGCGGGATAATCATTACTGCGTCCCACAACGAGCCCGAATACAACGGAATGAAATTCTTGGGCAGGAACGGCGGCGTTATATCCCCTGCGGATATGCACAGCCTGGTTCTGGCGGCGAAGAAACACGGAACTCCCAAGAAAGGGCAGGTGATTGGGAAAAATGTTTCCCTTGATTATGCTTCATTTGTAAAGCGCACAGTTGGATTGAATGCCTTTGAAAAAATCAGGAAGAAAAATTTCTTTGTAGCCATAGATTCAAACGGAGGCACGGGAATAATAGCAAAAATGGTGCTTGAAGCTGCGGGCGTAAGGGTAAAGCTAATCAACGGAAAATTGGGCGTATTCAACAGAAGGATTGAGCCAAGCGAAGGCTCATTGGGAGAGCTAATGTCTATTGTTGGGAAGGAGAATGCGGATTTTGGAGTTGGATTTGACTGCGACGGGGACAGGGCGGAGATTGTTCTGGCTGACAGGCACGTTTCAGGGCATTATGTGCTGGCGCTGCTTGTAAAATCTGCAATCAGGAAAAAGGGAATCGTTGTAGTCAATGATGCAACATCAAAGATTGTAAGAGTAGTTGCAGAAAAGATTGGCGCAAGGGTTGTCGAGGTTGAGGTTGGTGAAGTAAATGTTGCAAGGAAAATGGAGTCGTTGAAAGCTTCCGTGGGCGGGGAAGGGAGTTCCGGGGGCGGAATTGTATGGCCCTCGAGGTGCAGGGATGGCACGCTTGCTGTGATGATGATTCTAAAGCTGATGGCGGAAAGCGGAAAAAGTTTCATGGAACTGGTTGAGGAAATGCCCGCATATTACACTCTCCAGGGCAAGGAAAATGTGGATAATTTTGACGTGAAGAAACTTGAATCGGCGCTGAAAAATAAATACGGCAGGAAGATTGCAAAGCACGGCGGAAGCCTGAAGGTTTTGTTTGGTGATTCATTTCTCTGGTTCAGGGAGTCAAAAACAGAGTCAGGGATTGTGAGGGTAATAGCAGACTCCAGGGACAGGAAGGCTGCCATCAGGATGCTTGGGGAAGGCCTTTCCTTATTACAAAGCTTTAAATAGTAAATTGGCACCTTCCTAGTAGGGGTAGGCAAGACTCAAAGTGATGATGATGGTTCAGAAATCTCTGCAGGGCATAGAAGCCGAGGGGGCAACCAAATGCCCTGAATGTGGAAGCGTGGATTTGGAGAAGACAGATACTGAAATATTCTGCAACAAGTGCGGGTTTGTTCTAGATTAGGTTCATGGGAATTTCAGATTATGAAAGCAGCGCGGATGTGTTGAATTTTATCATTGGTTATTATACTGTTAAGGGTAAGGATAAAACGATTGATGATGTTGCTAAAACAGATGCGCCTAGAAGAGGGTCAACTGCACAATACGGCGCTTATGCGGGGCAGTTGGGCTATGAAGAAATCAGAGAGCTGAGAAGGCAGGATTTTACCGGAATGGCTGACAAGTCAATTTCAGTATTCCCAAAATCGCAGATGGGCGGTGTTCTCGGCTTTACCTACATCGGGCAAGGGATTATGACGCTTAGGGAAGACCATGCAGGCTTCATGAGGCTGGACCCATTGACGCAGGTTCATGAGGCAATTCATACGCCTGATGAGTATGAGACAAGGGTATTGTCGGAGTGGATGCTGAGAAGGGAGCCTGTAAAATACAAGAGATAACGTTTTAAAACAATTCTTATTCTTAATGCAACATGCAAAAGATATTCATTGAAACGCACGGGTGCAGCGCAAACCTGTCCGATACGGAGTCCATGGCGGGGCTTCTCAGCAGGGCAGGCTATGGTATTACAAATGACCTCTCCAAGTCGGATGTGGTAATATACAACAGCTGCACGGTAAAGGGGGAAGACAATTCCGCGAAAGAGATAAATGCGGTGATGAATTATCATCCCTACAAGAAGTACGTGATTGCCGGCTGCTTAACCCATGAGATGATTTCTTTCATGCGCGATTTTCACCCGGATGCAAGCCTTGTAAACACACACAACATGGGCAGGATTGTTGAAGTCGTGGATGAGGCTGTTTCAGGCAACCGTGTGGAATTGCTGTCAAGGGAAAGGGCAACAAAGCTGCTCATGCCCAAGATAAGAAAGAACCATGTTATAGGGATAGTGCCGATTCTAAACGGATGCAAAAGCCACTGCTCTTTCTGCTCTGTATGGATGATTAAGGGGCCGTTGCTAAGCTACCCCGAAGAAGAAATTATCGGGGAGGCAAGGAACTGCATTAGAGATGGATGCAGCGAGATTTGGATAACCTCACAGGATAACGGGGCATACAGCATGGACAAGGCCGGAAAATCAACATTGCCCTCCCTGATAAGGAACATTTGCGCAATTGACGGGGAATTCATGGTGAGGATAGGAATGATGAACCCGCAGCACGTGCTTCCGGATGTTGATGATTACATAGACTCATTCAGGCATCCGAAGGTTTTCAAGTTTCTGCACATTCCCGTGCAGTCCGGAAGCGATGAGATACTTAGGTTAATGGAGCGCGGCTATACGGTTGATGATTTTAGAAAGGTAATTTCAAAATTCAGGTCGGCAATTCCGGAGATTTCAATTTCCACCGACATAATATGCGGATTTCCGACTGAGACAGAAGTGCAGTCTGAAGACACCATAAAGCTGGTGGAAGAAATCGGCTTTGACGTGATAAACATATCAAGGTTTGCTGCCAGGCAGAACACCAGGGCAGAGAGGATGGAACAGCTTCATGGCAGGGTAATAAAGGAAAGGTCGCGCAAAGTTACCGAAGCTTACATCAGGTCTGCAGAAAAAAGGAATTCAAGGTGGATTGGATGGGAAGGAAGCGTAATTGTAGATGAAAACGGAAAAGATAATACCTTTGTCGGAAGGAACTTTGCATACAAGCCGGTTATTTTGAAGGGAAATTACAAGCTGGGCGCGAGGGTAAACGTAAAAATAACGGGGTCAACAGCTTACGATTTAAGGGGGGAGGCTATTTGACGTTAAGGCTCTTGTTTGTCATCTCAATGCTTTTCCTGCCATCCTCAAAACCCATCGCTGCCCTTATGGCGTCTATGTTCTCGGGAATTACAATTGACTCCTGGTGAACAGCCTGCAGGTAGAAGAGATTCTT
>JACQSR010000032.1 GCA_016211215.1 Candidatus Woesearchaeota archaeon | reverse complement strand
TTGTATCAAATTTTTTTCTTTTAATATAAAAAACTAGTATTATAATAAAAACTATAACCAACAAAGTGATGATTAAGTGAAGAAGTTTGAAATCTATCAAAATCTCCACCTCCCAAACCCTATAAAGAAGCCAATAAGTCCCCCGATAAAAGCCCCCTGAGAATCTCCGATAAGATAACCTATGACTATACCTATAAAAATAAATCCTATTTGTTGATTACTTGCCATATAAACACAAATACTATGCTTACCTATAAAGTTTTTTCTTTTTTAGAGTCAAGCCCCCGATTCTCGTATAGTCGTTTCGTTCGTGCCCCCGATTCTATTTTAGTTTAGTTAGTCAGTTAGCCCCCGATTCCGTGCAGAAAATATTTGGGTGGAATGAAATGAAACCGCTAAACGCTATGTTATGCAATCGTTTTAATGTTGCACTCGTTTCGTTTGGTTCGTTTAGCGAAGTATTTTTTGAGCGTGTGCCTCTTTGCGTTTTAGAAAGTTTTATTAATGTTACTACTTCACAGTGAACAACTATTAAATCACCCTTATTTCAGTAAATCCGGCTGGGAGGGGGGTTACCGGAAGATTTCCGGAAAAGTAGGGGGAAGGCATATTAAGGCTTATTTCTTCCCGGAAGGGATGGAAAAGGCAGTTGAGGAGATGAAGCTAAGGGGATTTAGCCCTAGGTCTATCAAGGCATACTGTTACCACATTAAGGACTTCATGGAATACTGCAATGGTGAATTCTCCGGCGCAAGGAAAAGGAGCTATTTGCTGCATCTCCTGGAAAGGGGAAAAGAGCCCAGCTCAGTAAGGTTGGCGTCTTCAGCAGTTGACTTCTATACTCTTTTCGTAAGGCATGAAACGCCTGAAGAAGTGCCATTGCCGAAAAAGAAAAATCACATGCCTGATGTTCTGACTAAGGAACAGATTAAATCCATGATACAAAATACCGAGAATATCAAGCACCGGCTTATAATCGAGATTCTTTATTCTTCGGGGATTAGGCTGTCTGAACTGCTAAACCTGAAAGTCGAAGACATAAGCCTTGAAAGCAACACAATACGGGTCAGGGATGGAAAAGGCGCAAAGGACAGGCTAACCCTCATAGGCAAAAACACCTCAGCGAAAATCAGGAGTTTGTTTGATTCCGGATTAATCCTCAAGGGCAGGAAAGGAAAATACTCCGGAAAGTCTGTTCAGCTTGTTATCAGCAATGCGGCAAAAAGGGCAGGAATAAAACAAAAAGTAACTCCCCATATGCTCAGGCACAGCTTTGCAACCCATCTCCTGGAATCAGGCGTTGACATAAGATACATCCAATCCCTGCTTGGCCACGAGAGATTGGCAACCACCCAGATTTATACCAGAGTCGCAAAGAACAAGCTTGAGTTAATAAAAAGCCCCCTGGATGATTAAAACTACTTCTTCAGAATTATGACATTCCCGCGTCCCTTCTTTATCTTCTCCAGGTGCCCCTTGTGCTCCAGTTCTGTTATCATTAAGGAAATCTTTGCCTCTGACTGCGGGAAACTCTTCCTTATGTCTTTCTGCGTTGTCCTTCCGCCTTCCTTCCTGATGAACTCCATCAGCTGGTGCAATTCCTCGTCAAGCTCTCCGCTTTCAATGGCCTTCTTTACCTCTGCCACTTTCAGTTTCTGCCTGTACATGTAGAACCCCAATCCTGCAATGCCCAAAACAGAAATTCCCAATATTACAAATGCGGCAATCCAGGCAAGCCTTATTATGCTGCTTCCGTCTATCACTTCATCTCCAACAGATATTCCCGCGCCCTCATTTGCCAGCTCCTGCTCTTCTCCAACATCAGGAAAGAGGAAAATATCCAGCACAAAATCCCCCTCCTCATCAATTTTAATATTCTCATTGGCAGTCAGCAGTGAAGCGTTGTCCCTGTACCTTGCCGTTATAGTGTAAGAGCCGGGATTAAGCTCAAATGAGTACGAACCATCCTGTGATATAAGCCTCTGCTGAGGCTCAGAATTAACTTCCATAACAATATTTTCAACCCTCTCAAGGTTCAGGTCGTACACTGCCCCATGGACTACCGCAGCCTGCACTGCTCCTGAAGCCATTAACACAGCAAATAGCACCAATAATATATTCTTCAACATATGTGTCCGGCTAATCCCTTCCGTTATTTAAAGATTTGCATAAAGCAAAAGAAGGCCGTATAAAGCTTCCTAAAGTATTAAACTCCCTAAAAAACCCTTTTTTCCTCGCTTTAAAAAGTGTCTTTTTAAAGAAGGCGCGCTTACTGGGTGGTATGGCAAAACAAGTCCGCTACCAGATTATGGTTGGCCTTAACAAGCTTTCCGATGTCCTGGTACTGCCGGCTTCGAGCCTTGCGGTTTCGGCGATGTCGTTTGCGGTGTCGCATGAACCATTAAGCTTTTTAAGCAACAACAAAAGTGTTGGGAAAATGGAGGAAAAAAAATGAGAAAAATAACAGCCTTTATCGTTCTGGCGCTGTTTATGCTGAGCTTGCCCTCATACGCCTATAGGGTTGAGGTGGGCAGCAATACGGGGATTAACCTGGAGATAAATGAGACAGCAGAGACAAACGACGATGGGACAGATGACAATGAAACAGAAACAGATGATAATGAAACAGATGATAATGAAGATACAACCGATGATAGCCAGGAGACTGATGATACCACAGACGTTTCCGAGCTTGAAACATACGCAATAAGCAGGATAAAGGAATCAGACAGGACAATCTGTGAAAAAAGGCTTAACGAAGCATTTCCTGATGCCTCGAGAGACAGGATAAAAAATGCCTGTGAGAAGCACGAGAAATACATACTGAAGCTTGCAGGGGCAAAGCCGGTTGTTGCCGTATCGGCCGCAACAGGCCTGAACAGGTGCGTTGGATTTTTGCAGCAGAACAAAAGCATAGATGAAGCAAAGGATGTCTGCCAGAAAATTCTCAGGAAAGAGATTGTTTGTGTTGATTACATGGCTGAGATGGGCATTGTAAATCCTGTGCAGAAGTGCGAAGCCGTAATGAAGGAGGCAGTTTCCGCAAGGACTCCAATCATGGCGTCGTTGAAGATTGAGAAGTTCAAACTTGAGGAAAGGAGCATAGCCAGGGAGAAGCTCGAGCGGGCCAGGGAGAAATTCGAAAAGGCAAAGGAGCGCTTCGACAAGGCAAGGGAAGTTTACGAGGATAAAAAAGAAAAGTTCCTCGAGGTAAGGAAGAAAGTAAAGGAGTGCAAAGGCTCTGATACGGAAGAGTGCCAAAAGTTCAATGAAGAGGCCCTTCAGAAAGCCAAGGACTTCCTTGCAAATGCGGCAGACAAGGCAATAGAGCACCTGAATAAGATAGCTGAGAAGGTAAACTCCGCAACGGGAATTTCCGAGGAAGAGGCAAACAAGATACTTGCCGACATTGATGGCGCAGTTTCCGAGCTTGAGGCTGCAAAGGCAAAGGCAATCGCAGCAACCACCAAGCAGGAAGTTGAGGATGCCGCAAAAGAAATCAACAGCATATGGAAGCGCATAAACAAAAAGGCCGTTCTTAATGCGGAGCGCATTGTACACGCAAAGCTTGGAGAAATAATACAGAGGACTGCACATCTCGAAGAGAAGCTGCAGTGCTCGATAAACTCCGTGCCTGAAAGTGCAGATACCTCAAAGCTGGATTCATTAGTGGCAGAGTTTACATCCCACCTTGATGCCGCGCGCACCAAATTCGAGGATGCAAAAGTGCTCTTCCAAAAAGCCCGCGAAGGCGACGATTCCGCAATGGAACAGGCCAAGGGGCTTGTCAGGGAATCTCAGGAGGAGCTGAAGAAAGCGCATGCATCGCTCAAGGACATAGTGGCAGAGATAAAGGCGCTTGGCGGGAAGATTACATCCTGCCCAGGCGAAGCTGCTGAAAGTGAGGGGGAATCTCAATGAGACTCCCTATCTTTTTGCTGCTGGTTGCCATCGTGGTTATAGCTGGATGCGCAAACCCGGTGCTTCCCGGAGAGAAGAAGCAAAGCACAGTGGCGGAGAAGACAGGAGAGCCGTCTGTTGACAGCGTTGCATCGGACATCTCAGAGGTATCCAAGCTCAATGAGGAGCTGGACTTTGAGGAGTTCTCCAGCTTCGAATCAGACCTTGACCAGCTCAGCTGGTAAGGTTTCTTTTTTTCTTTTTGTTTAAAGTGACTAGGGGGAAACAGCGATGGACATAGCAGAAATTTTGAGAAAAGTTGAGATACCTCTCCCGGACAAAGTTGAGGGTACCTTTCCAGTTATCAGATTAGAGTTATGCCTGATGGATTGTGGAACTACATCAAAAGTAGCCGTAAGGCAACCCCGGATTGGAGAGCAACCCCCTATATTCTACCCTTTGGAAGGTAAGTGGACAGACTACCGAGTGGCCAAGGAACATTTTGATAACTTAAAGGATAAGTTTTACAGGGGATATGCCGCAATTGCCCAATCAGATGGCTCAGTTAGATTTGAATTCTACTGTGATTTGGAAACTGATAGGGGTTAAGCAACAGCTAAATTTTTTACACTGACTTTTAAGAGGGATTTTTTGGGCGTTCTTTTGCTCGCATCAAGTAGCTCTATGCCGAGAATATTTCCTTTTTTATCCAGGTCTATGATTGTTAAATCGTCTATTTTCTTGTTTTTTGCAAATTCCCCTCTCCGAAACTCTATATACACAGCGTCCGCCTCCTTGTCGTATGAGATTTCCATCTTACACCCAATATAGGGTTATCACCTTTATATCCCTTTCGGCAGTTTCACAGACAACTTCTATGATGCCCCTATCCAGCCTTTTTTGGAAAAAATACTTTCCGTGCTTCTTAAGGGTATTGTCCGGATACTTGATTGCATAAACCACTTCTTCTTTCAGGATTTTTCTCCTCAAGAGTCTGAACTCAGCATGGTCTGTGAAAATTATATTCATAACCAGAGAGAGTTTAACTGTTTAATAAAATCACCGGTGAAAATTTCGGAAAAGCTCCGGTTTTTTCGTAATCTTTTTAATGGCACTGGTGTACCTTTCGGCTATGCTATCCCCATCAGAAAAACTCGAGCTCGAAAAGCAGAAGTACAGAATCATAGGCAGCCACAGCGCTGTCAAGATATGCGGATGGACAAAGAAGATGATTAAGGGTGAGGGAAGCTGCTACAAGATGAAGTTCTACGGCATCAGAAGCACCCAGTGCATGCAGATGACCACATCGCTAAGCTGCGCAAATCGGTGCATATTCTGCTGGCGCGGCCATAAGGCTCCTGTTTCAAGGGAATGGAAATGGGGTGTAGATGAGCCGGAATTCATACTTGAAAACGGCATAAGGATGCACCACAACCTTCTTGCAGGCATTAAGGGCTATTCCAAAGTGGACATGAAGGCATACAATGAATCAAAAAAAGTCAGGCACGTTGCGCTGTCTCTGACAGGAGAGCCCATAATTTACCCAAAAATAAATGAGCTTATAAAAAGGTTCGATGAAAAAGGCATCTCCACTTTCCTCGTCACAAACGCCCAGTATCCGGAGCAGATTAAAAACCTTAATCCGGTAACGCAGCTTTACATTTCGCTTGACGCGCCAAACAGGGAGCTTCTGAAAAAGATAGACCTTCCATTATTCAGCGATTACTGGGAAAGGCTGGAAAAAAGTCTCGATTATGTGCATGAAAAGAACCAGCGTACCTGCATCAGGCTGACAATAGTGAAGGGCATAAATGATGTTGAGCCCGAAAACTATGCAAAGTTAATCATGAAAGCAAGCCCGGATTTCATTGAAGTTAAGTCGTATATGTTTGTTGGAGCTTCCCGCCAGCGCCTGGACATGGAAAACATGCCTCTGCATGAAGACATTGTTGAATTCACCAGGGAACTTGCAGAATATCTGCCCGATTACAGCATTGTTTCCGAGCACGTGCCTTCAAGGGTCGTGATGCTCGCGAAGAAAAAATTCAAAAAAGGCGGAAAATGGCACACCTGGATAGACTTTGAAAAATATCACGAACTGGCCCTGTCCGGAAAGGATTTTTCATCCGAAGATTATTTGCTTCCGACCCCTGTAACTGGATTAAGCGGGAGGAAAACAAAAGACTACTCAATTCAGCGCATGCGGGGAAATTTTGAAGAGAACTATAGGGAAGGACATTAATTTCCGTATGTCTGCATTGAATAGTGTAATGTCCTTTCCTAATAAGCAAGGGACAGAAATAATAATCGTAACTTACGAATATTAGTGTCCCTTGCTATAACCCCTGTAAAACTTCGCAGCGTTCTCGGGGTAAACTGAATTTATGATTATGCCCGACGAATACTCAAATCCGCCCCACTTCTCCGCCCTCGGCAGCACTTCGATGTGGAAATGCAAATCCCGGGAATATTGCAGGCAGTAATTATAGGAAATTCCCAGCCTCTTGAGCTTTGCAAGTATCTTTTTCATTATTCTGCCAAGGTCCTCCATCTCCTTTTTGGAGAATTCCGAAAGGCCTGTTACATGCCTTTTTGGGAACACCCACACTTCGTAATTGAACCTTGATGCAAAGGGCGCAAATGCAATCATTGAATCATTCTCGTAGCACAGCCTTGAAGATTTTCTCTCAATGGACATGATGTCGCAGTAAGGGCATCTCCTGAATTTTTCCACGGCATCATTCTTCTCTTTTATGTATGGGGGCACTATGCCCAGCGCTGCAACCTGCGTGTGCGAGTGAATCAGCGATGTCCCGGCATCCCTGCCGTAGTTCTTGAAGACAGCTACATGCTTCACGTTCTTTTTCGCGGATAATTCCCGAATCCTGTCCATGTAAACGCAAAACAGCTTTTCAATTTGGGTGTTATTCAGGTCCCAGAGCTGTTTCGAATGGCTTGGCGTATCCACAATAATCTCATGATAGCCGTAAGCATCAGACAGCGCGTGGAAACTGCCGTCTGCCCTAATCCTCGCCTTTCCCTTCGGCTCAACTGCCGGAAACTTGTTCTCAAACCACCTTACTTCCCAGCCCTTTCCTTTTGGAACCCTCCCAATCTCTTTTGGAGTCATCTTCTCGTTCCCCGGGCAGAAATAGCAGATTTTTGCATGCTTCAATTCAGCTTCCTTTGAAAAATCCCTTGGCCTCTCTTTCCTGCCGGAAGCCAAAATGACAAACCTGCTGAGGATGTAATCCTTTCTTAGCTCCATCTTTAATGCAGCAGGAATGCAACTTTTAAATCTTAGTAATATTTATAACCTATTGGCGCAATTAAGCCTGCAAAGATGATAGATGCTTACTATTTTGACAAGTCGGTAAAACGGGTAAATGTTGCTGATTTAAGGAAGCTCCGCAGCAGGAAGCTCTGGGTGGACATAACAAACATAACCAAAAAGGAAGCTGAACTTGTCAGGGAGACATTTGGACTTCACCCCCTTACAATTGAGGATTTCTCAAAAACCCACACCCGCGTTAAAGTCGAGGAATTCCCAAACTACCTCTTCTGCGTTTTTTACGGTATTCGCGGCACGTCAGAGCTCGTTGAGCTTGATTTTGTCCTTGGCAGGAATTTCATCATCAGCAACCACTTCGGCGAAATACCTGCCTACAATGGGCTGAAGTCAAACAGGGAAAGGCTCGGAAGGCTGTTCAGGGAGGGAAATGATTTCATATTCCATTACCTCCTGGACACCCAGGTGGATAACTATTTCCCCATACTTGATGCCATAGATGACGAAATAGAGGAGCTTGAAGAGAAAGTCGTCAGAAGCGCGGACCCTGCAATCATGCGCAAGATTCTTGAATTGAAGAAATCAGTTCTCTTAATAAAAAGGGCAGCTTTGCCTGCCCGTGAAAAGCTCTCTTATCTCCTGCTCAACAAAAGCAGCCTAATATCCGACAAGGCAATCCCTTACTTCAGGGACATATACGACCATTCCATAAGGGTGTGCGATGCAGTTGACACCAATAGGGAAGCCATATCCGGCGCATTTGAGTTTTACATGTCTGCCGTCAACAACAGCACAAACGAGATTATGAAGATGCTCAGCATAGTAGCAACAATAGCCCTTCCGCTTACGGTAATCTCAAGCATATACGGCACGAATTTCAGGTTTATTCCCGGAGCCGAAAACCCGCTGGGATTCTGGTTTATGGTGGTCATGATGGTGGTTATTTCCGCAACGATGTTCCGCTACTTCTGGAAGAGGGGATGGATACGGCTGGTCAGATGAATCCCTTAGAAAGTTTTAAATATTTACTGACATTAGCGAAGCCGGAGGCTGATGACCTGAAAATAAGGGAGTTCATTCTTGGGAATTATGGCAAAATCAAAAAGGTGCCCGTTGTGCGATTACGAGCTTGACGATGAAGACGTTGTTAACAACTACTGCCCGGAGTGCGGCAGCAATATTGAGGATGGCAGCGCAGAGCTAAAATGATTGGAAAGAAAAAGCCGAATACGGGGATTTTTGAGAAAAAGCAGTTTGTCTGCTCAAAGTGCAGGTACAAGTTCTCTGTAGATGTGATGAAGTACCCAAAGGCGGTTTGCCCCTGGTGCGGCGCCGCCCAACCAGAAACTTAATATACTCTGGGAGGATAGCCTGCTAAAACCAAAACGGAGGAGTGAAAATGGGAGACGGATGCTGTTGTTGTGGCGCTAAGGAAGAGCCAAAGAAGTCAAATGAGCCCAAAAAGGGAAAGAAATCGGGCAAGAAACCCGGCAGGTGATGCTAAGATGAGGATTCAGGGATGGCCGGATGAAGACGGCGGCGATGAGGACGAGGAGTAGTCATACTCTCTTTTAGTAACTCTTTCTTTTATTTTTTGCATAATGCTTATAACTGCCCCATGTTTACTGCGGAAAATGATTTGCCCCGTAATAACCAAAGTGTCAGCGGACAGGATTATTGGCTCAGGAAATGTTGGGGTCTCCCTTGACCTCGGAATTACTGTTTCAAAAATAAATGTCAGCGGCAATATCGCCCACATCAGGGACCAAAAAATCCCAATATCTGATTTGAAGAATCTTAAGGAAAAAATGTGCTATGCGGTAGAGGACAACAAAGTCAAGCAAATCGCCTTTTTCTCCGACGAAACAAACCTTTACTACAAGCTCCTGCCTACAAAGGACTGGCCCACCATTACATTGTCTTCAACACCCATGCACCGCTTCACATTCATCTCTCCAAAAGAGGATACTGAACTGAAAATAAGGGAAATATTGCCTGCAAAAGGCAGGGTGCTGGATACCTGCTGTGGCCTTGGTTATACGGCAATTATGTCCGCAGAGCATGCAGATGAGGTTCACACTTTTGAACGGGACGAAAATGTGCTGAGAATTGCAAGCTACAACCCGCACTCGCAGGAATTGTTCAGCAGCAAAAAAATTCATCTTCACAGGGAAAGCATATCCAGTGCAATAGCCAGGCTCAGCGATTCCTATTTCGACTGCATAATCCATGACCCACCCACATTCAAGTATGCGCCTGAGCTTTACTCGTCAGAGTTCCACAGGGAATTGTTCCGTGTTCTAAAAAAGGGGGGAGTCCTTTACCACTACTGCCCGTCTCCCCAGAGGACAAAGGGAAGGACAATGTACCCGAGGCTGATAAGGCAGCTAAGGAATTCCGGCTTCAGAAACGCAGAATTCCACGAATCTTCTTCGGGGATTAGGGCGGTTAAATAATGGGCCAAAAACAGGAAAGTATATAAACTAAAGTAAATATATCCTAACTATGGTAAATATATATAAACTGAAGTTAACCAATCTTCAGCAGGAAGTCTTGAGGCTTTTATTTGTAAAAGCGGGGTCATCACTAAATCAGAGGCAGATATCAAATTTCTTAGAGGTTACGCAACCGGCAGTGATGAAAGCATTGCCTTATTTAGGAAAACAAGGCCTTATCAAACTAAAAAAAGACAAAGAGACAAAAAGATGGTCAGTAGAGTTAAACCGGGATAATTATAGGGTAATGCAGCTAAAGAGGGCAGATAACTTAAAGCAAATTTACGAGTCCGGACTGGCAGATTTTCTTGAGAAGGAGTTTGCCGGTGCAACAATAATCTTGTTTGGAAGCTATTCGCGAGGTGAAGATATAATCAATTCAGACATAGATATCGCTGTTGTAGGGAGAAAAGATAAACTGATCGACCTGGCTAAATATGAAAAAGACCTGGAAAGGCGGGTTAGCCTAAATCTTTACGATTCTTTCACGAAAATCCACAAAAACCTTAAAGAAAACCTTTGCAACGGAATATCGCTGGCAGGAGGATTTGAATTATGAGGGGAATCAGGAAATTTGACGAGTTTGTGAAGGAGAATATTGTAAAGAAGCAGAAGGCTGACATCTCCAGGGCAGAATTCCTGGTTAAGGAATCGGATAACAGCTATAACAACCTGCTGGAAATGATTGACAAGATTAAAATAGAAGACTACAATGCAAATATGTTCGTAAAATCCTGCTATGACATTCTCATGGAGCTAATAAGGGCAAAAATGCTTTTGGAAGGCTATAATGCGTCTGGTTTTGGAGCGCACGAAGCGGAAATATCCTACATGAGAGTTTTGGGTTTTGACGAGAAAGATGTGCAGTTCGCTGACCAAGTGAGGTTTTTTAGAAACGGCATGATTTATTATGGAACTCAGCTTGAAGCGGCTTATGCAAAAAAAGTTATTGAATTTACAAGGAGAATATATCGCAAATTAAAGGAGACAATAAAATATAATAGCGGCACTAAATAAATAATATCC
>JACQSR010000030.1 GCA_016211215.1 Candidatus Woesearchaeota archaeon | reverse complement strand
GTTCGAGGAGAATCTCAAAGAAAATCTGCTATTGCTTCGCTCAGAGCTTCTCCTTCATTGCTACAGACCAAAGCCATAGGTGAATTTCACAATCCATGACCCAAAAACAAGGAAAATAACAAAGTCTGATTTCAGGGACAGGGTTGTTCATCATGCACTTTGCAACATAATCGAGCCGATTTTTGAAAAAAGCTTTATCTACGACTCCTATGCAAACAGGATAGGCAAAGGAACACTAAAAGCATTAGAACGCTTCGATTTTTTCAAAGGAAAAGCAAGCAAAAACAATACGGAAAAATATTATGTTCTCAAGGCAGACATTCAGAAGTATTTTGAAAATGTCGACCACGAAATTCTGCTTTCAATAATAAAAAAGAGCGTATCTGATAAGAGAGTTGTCTGGCTTATCAGAAAGATTCTGGCAAATTCTTCTTCCAAGGGCAGAGGAATGCCTCTTGGTAACCTGACAAGCCAATTTTTTGCGAATGTGTATCTGAATGACCTCGATTGGTTTGTAAAAAACAGGCTGAAAGCAAAATATTACATTCGGTATGTAGATGATTTTGTAATATTTGAAAGAAACAAAAGACAATTGGGCTTTTGCAAAGATGAGATTAATATGTTTTTGAAAAGCAAATTAAAAGTTCAGTTGCATCCGGATAAATCAAAAGTTTTAAAATTGGGCAAAGGCATTATTTTTATCGGCTTTCGTGTTTTCTATTATCACAAACTGCTCAAAAAATCAAATATCAGGAAGATGAAGCGAAAGCTAAAGTCGCTAGTGCAGGAATACAAATTGCACAAAGTTGATTACGATTCAGCTTATGACTTTCTCGAAGGCTGGACAGCATACGCAAAAAGCGCAAATTCATACAAGCTAAGGAGGAAAATTGCTTCTGAATTTGAAAAGGATTTTGCCAACGAGATTTCTACAAAAGAGATTAACAGATACCTTAAAATTAAGAAAAAATGATTCTTCTGTCTCTTGCACAAACACAAGAAGGAGGCGGTGGGCTTCATCCTCTGGCTAAAATGGCGGATATTCTACCGACGATTTTATAAAAACTACGCCCTCCTGTAAAAAAATCCGCCTATCACCTTGCTTTTTTTCCTGAACCCCGCATTTTCAATCAGTGAGTCCCATTGCTTCTGGGATAATTCCTGCTTTCTCAAAAGGTCTATTCCTGCAATGTCTCTGCTGTTGTACCATCCGAGGATGTCTTCCTTTGTCGGGACATCTATTATTATGCCGAGACTGCTTATTTTGCGGAATTTTTTCAGTGCCTGCTTTATTTCGGACAGTTTTAAGTATTGCAATGAACTGGAGCAGTGAATCAGGCCGTATTTTTTCTTCGCGCTTAGGCCCTGGAGTTTTTTAAGGCTGAGATATTTTTTTACTGAGATGCCCGCATTCTTTATGGCGTAGGCGCTCGAATCTATTCCATATGCCTTTATGCCAAGCTTTCTAAGCTCCCCGACAAGAAATCCCTTTGCGCACCCGATGTCGAGCAATGACGAAATTTTCAGTTTTGCAATCTCTTTTGCCTCCTTCCTGAAATTTCTCTTTCCTTCTGCGGCGTTTCCGCTTAAGTGAAATCCGCGGAAGCCTGAAACTGCCTTCGGGTTGTCAAAATAATGGTAGTCAAAATCCCTTATTTCCCCCCTGATTTTCTTTAGGATTTCAGACTTGAATGGGTGGCTTAGCACGTTTCTTTCTTTCATGCTTCCTGTTTACGATTCTCCTGCATGCATCCTAACGTTTTTGCGCCTTTGCTTTCAGTTGGCATTTGCTGCAAAAATATTGTTTGGCTTCGCTTTTACCAACAACAAATCTATCCCCGCATGATTTGCAATGCTTCACTATGTTGTATTCCGCCATTTTTACCCGCACCCTGTTATTTTGCTGTGCAAGGCTTGAAGGGGTGGCGGGTATTTAAGGGTTCTTCTAATTGAACGGGATACAATAAACAATGCTTTTAAAAACAGGGGCTATTTTGTTATGATATACAATGCCATTTCGACAGATTAATCTCATCGAACCGCTTCAGAGGGCGCTTGCTCGGCAGGGGTACACTGCACCGACACCTATTCAACTGAAGTCTATTCCTGACACACTGGCAGGGAAAGATTTGATGGGGATAGCCCAGACAGGAACGGGTAAAACTGCTGCATTTGTGCTGCCCATTCTCCAGCGTATGACTGAAAAATATCCGAGGGTGCTTCGTGCACTGGTGCTTGCGCCGACCCGGGAACTTGCTGCACAGATAGGCGATAGTTTTGCCGCATACGGCCAGTTTCTTAGATTTAAACATGCAGTTATTTTCGGCGGCGTTGGCCAGGGACCGCAAGTTAATGCCGTATCCCGGGGCGTCGATATTGTTGTTGCGACACCCGGACGGCTGCTTGATTTAATGAACCAGGGCAAAGTGAGCTTAAAGGATATTGAGTTTTTTGTTTTGGACGAAGCTGACAGGATGCTTGATATGGGCTTCATTCAGGATATAAACAAAATCATCGCAAAATTACCACAAAAACGGCAATCACTTTTTTTCTCTGCAACCATGCCGCCGCAGGTTAGTCAGCTTGCGCATCAACTGCTGAGGAATCCTGTTCGTGTTGAGGTTGCGCCGCAAGCGACCACTGTTGAACTCATCAAACAATATGTGTTTTTTGTTGATTCATATTCCAAGGAAAAACTGCTCTTGGAGCTTCTGCTGCAAAAGCATCTGACTCGTGTCCTGATCTTTACCCGCACGAAGCACCGCGCAAATAAGGTCGCATCCTACCTAAGCAGCCATAATGTCAAAACCGATGCAATCCACGGCAACAAGTCGCAAGGCGCCCGAACACAAGCGCTTCAGAACTTTAAATCAGGCAGAACTAAGGTATTAGTTGCGACGGATATTGCCGCGCGCGGCATCGATATTGATGATATCTCCCACGTTATCAATTTTGAGCTTCCCAACGAGCCTGAAATATATGTTCACAGAATTGGCAGGACTGCGAGGGCAGGGGCTGGCGGGACAGCATATTCTTTTTGCGCTGCTGACGAGCGGAATTTTCTTCGGGATATTGAGCGGCTGATACGGCTGAAGATAGAGGTTATGCCCCATGCTTATCATTCAAATAACGCGCAGAATGCTGCCGGCGCGGCTGCTCGGCCTCCGCCAAAGAATCAAAGAGGGCGCTCGAGAAGTTTTAGGCCCCATCACGGCAAATCCCATTTTGGGAGGTAACAGTTTTGGAGAATGCGGGGCCCAGCACAGGCAAAACTCATCCAAAACCCACCGCAATCTTTATAAAGCAATCCTCTGTTCTGTAAGTTTCCACTAGGGAGTTTAAATAGGAAGTGTATTTAAACGTAGACTAAGCCTGAAAAGAAGCTTTTCAGTACGCAGTTTCCAATAACTGTTTCTCTGAGCTTCACAAAAAGGCTTTTTGCAGCCCTTTAAAGCAGGTTTTGCTATGCCAACAACGAGATCACCAAGACGAGGTTCAATGCAGTATTGGCCGAGGAAGAGGGCCAAGCACGTCAGAGTTAGGTATTGGGCTGTATCACCGTCGGCAAAGCCGCTGGGATTTGCCGGGTTCAAGGCGGGAATGACGCATATAATAATAAAAGACAACAGAACATCCTCAATCACAAAAGGGGAGCAGATTTCTGTTCCGGTCACCATCGTTGAATGTCCCCCGTTAAGGGCGTTCGCAGTCAATTTCTACAAAAATTCCGCATACGGAAAATCTATTTCTTCCCAAATCTTCTCATCAAATGCCGACAAGGAGCTTGCAAGGACGCTGCCGATTCCGAAGAAAGAGGCCAGGAAGTTCGAGGACGTTGGAAATTTTGACGACCTGAAGCTCGTGGTGCACACGCAGCCGAAGTTTACCGGAATAGGGCAGAAAAAGCCAAGCGTCTTTGAGGTCGGAATTGGGGGCAAGAAAGAGGAGAAGCTTGAGTACGCAAAGAACATACTCGGAAAGGAAATTGCAATTTCAGATGTTTTCAAGGAGGGAGACCAGGTTGACATTCATTCGATAACAAAGGGAAAGGGCTTTCAGGGGCCGGTAAAGAGATTTGGAGTTTCCATCAGGCAGCACAAGTCAGAAAAAACAAAGCGAGGCCCGGGAACATTGGGTCCTTGGAGGGGCCAGGGAAAGGTGATGTACAGGGTTGCGCATGCAGGCCAAATGGGGTATCACCTCAGGACAGAGTTCAACAAGTGGGTGATAAAAATAGGAAAGAAGGAGGAGCAGATTACCCCAAAAGGGGGGTTCATCAATTATGGTGTTGTAAAAAATCCATTTGTCCTGCTCAAGGGGAGCGTCGGTGGCCCAAAGAAAAGGATGGTGCGCATGAACCTGGCGACAAGGCCGAGAAGCAACATACCCACGCAGGCGCCTTCGATAAGCTATACAAGCATGGAATCAAAGCAGGGAGTGTAAAGTGAAAGCAGACATTGTCACGATTGAAGGAAAAAGCGCAAAAAAGGTTGATTTGCCGAGGCAGTTTTCCGAAGAGGTAAGAACCGACTTAATCACAAGGGCAGTCCTTGCGATACAGAACAACAAAAGGCAGCCGTACGGCGCGAAACCAACTGCGGGAATGAGGGCATCGGCTGAAGTGTCGAGGAGAAGGCGCGATTACAGGGGCTCATACGGAATAGGAATCTCAAGGGTTCCGAGAAAGGTCATGTCAAAGTCAGGAACGAGGATGAACTGGGTTGGTGCGTTTGCCCCGGGAACCGTAAAGGGAAGGAAGGCGCATCCTCCAAAGGGCTCCAAGATATGGGACCAGAAAATAAACAAGAAGGAGCGCAGAAAGGCGATAAGAAGCGCGATAGCCGCGACGGTGCTTAGGGAGTACGTGCAAAAGAGGAACCACAGAATTTCATCAATATATCCAATCATAGTCGAAGGAAAGTCGGAGTCTTTGGAAAAGACCAGGGATGTTGCAGCAATGTTCGGAAAATTGGGACTTGGAGACGAGCTCAAAAGGTCTTCAGTCAAGACCGTAAGGGCAGGAGTTGGAAAGACCAGGGGAAGAAAGTACAAGAAGAGGATTGGACCATTGGTTGTTGTGTCAGGGGAATGCAGCCTGCTTCGCTCCGCAAGAAACATTCCGGGTGTCGACGCAGTAATAGTGCAGAACTTAAATGCGGAACTGCTTGCGCCGGGATGCGCACCGGGAAGATTGACGGTGTGGACTGAAAATGCAATAGAAAAGATGGGCAAGGAGAGCCTGTTCATGGGAAAATGACAAGAATAATACTTTACCCGCTGGCGACTGAAAAGTCGATACGCCTCATGGAAAAGGAAAACAAGCTGATATTCGTGGTAGACAAGAAAGCGAAAAAGCCAGAAATAAAAAAGGCAGTTGAAGATTCGTTCAAGGTGAAGGTTGAAATGGTAAACACTTTCGTTTCGCCTGCAGGGGAAAAAAGGGCATATGTCAAGTTCGCAAAGGAAAATCCGGCAATTGATGTTGCAACGCAGCTGGGGTTGATGTAGATGGGAAAGAACCTGATACAGCAGAGAAGGGGAAAGGGAAGCTCGACATTCAGGGTAAGGAGCTTTACCTCAATAGGTGAAGCAAAGCACCTGTCATATTCAAAAGAAACAAAATCAGGAGAGGTAGTGGATATTGTGCATTCACACATGCATTCAGCGCCGCTTGCAAAGGTAAGGTACGATGACCAGGTTATGCTGATGCAGGCCCCGGACGGATTAAAGGTAGGTACCATATTGGAAACCGGACCAAAGGCGCAGATTGAAATCGGAAACACTGTTCCGCTGAAGGACATTCCTGAAGGGACTGATGTATATAATATAGAGGGCTCCCCTGGAGACGGGGGAAAGTTTGTGCGCTCGGCAGGCTCATCGGCAAAAATCACGTCAAAGTTTCAGGACAGGATTGTCATAATGCTTCCTTCAAAAAAGGAAAGGTCATTTTCACCGGAGTGCAGGGCATCCATCGGCATTATTTCAGGCGCAGGAAGGCTTGAGAAGCCATTGCTGAAAGCCGGAAAAAGCTATCACAAGATGAAGGCAAGGAACAAGTACTATCCTCAGGTTGAGGGAGTCTCAATGAACGCGGTTGCGCATCCATTCGGCTCAAAGGGTTCCAGGACAAAGGGAAGGCCCACGCAGGCTTCAAGAAATGCGCCTCCGGGAAGGAAAGTGGGCAAGATAGCGCCAAGGCGCACCGGGAGGAGGAGCAGGTAAAAATGGCCAAGAAGGAATTTTTGTACCGCGGAAAGACGCTCGAAGAGCTGAAGGGAATGAGCGTTGACGAGTTTGCACAGCTTGTTCCGGCGAGGCAGAGAAGGTCCCTTAAGAGGGGAGTTTCAGACCTTGCAAAAAAGGTGATGAAGAAAATAAATCTTGGCGACAAAAACCTGAAGACGCACGCGCGTGATGTCATAATAATGCCTGCAATGGTCGGGGCATCGCTGAAGATTCACAACGGAAAGGAATACGTGCCGCTGATAATCACGGAAGAAATGATTGGGCATTTCCTCGGGGAATTTGCGCTCACAAGGAAGAGGGTTGCGCACTCGGCTCCGGGAATAGGAGCGACAAAATCAAGCGCAAGCATATCGGTGAAATAGATGGTGGAATACAACAAGGAGCACATGGCGAAGGTTTTTGGCAGCTCGCTGCCCATTTCCCCGAAAAAGGCGATGGAGATATGCAGCCTGCTGAGGAACAAGAGACTCTCAATCGCGAAGGAGAGGATGCAGCAGGCGATAGAGAAGAAAAAGGCGATACCCTTCACGAGATTCAACCATGGGCTGGGGCACAAGGTGGGAATGGGGCCTGGAAGATTCCCGATAAAAACCGCTTCGGAAGTGCTGAAGCTGCTGAATTCGCTGGAGGCAAATGCCCAGTTCAAGGGCCTTGACACAAACAGCCTCGTGATTGTGAAGATGGTTGCAAACCGGGCTCCCAAGACGTGGAGATACGGCAGGCAGAGGAGAAGGGTCATGAAGCGCGCTCACGTCGAGATACTGGCCGAGGAAAGAAAGGCCGAGGAAAAGAAGCCGGACAAGGGGAAAAAGGTCAAAAAATGATTGAACGCAAATTCATATCGGAAAGAATGAAGGAGTTTGACATAGAGGAGCACATAAGCGAAAATCTCAGGGGTGTTGGTCATTCAAAAACAAAGATGGTCAGGACGCCTTTGGGGGAGAAAATAGTGGTTTATGTCTCAAGGCCCGGGCTGATAGTGGGAAAGAAGGGGCAGAACATCAAGCAGCTCACAAAAACCCTGAAGAAAAATTTCAATCTTGAGAATCCGCAGATAGAGATTTCGGAAGTGGAAAGCCCGCACCTTGACGCCGCAATAGTTGCCGAGACAATTGCAGATTCCCTTGAGAGGCTTGGCACGACAAAGTTCAAGGCAATCGGCCACAAGGCAATGATGGACGCAATGAACGCAGGCGCAATGGGGATAGAGATAATTGTAGGGGGAAAAATCCCAAGCTCGAGGGCAAAGTCATGGAGATTTTACCAGGGATATCTGAAAAAGTGCGGGGATGTTGCGCTTACAGGAGTAAGGACAGCGCACAGGACAGCCCACCTGAAAACAGGGGCCATAGGAGTTAAGGTGAAGATAATGCCGCCTGAAACCATACTTCCCGATAAGGTGACACTGATAGAGCAGGTTGCCCCTTCGGCCGAGGAGAAAAAAGAGGGAGCAGAGGAGCCGAAGACCGAGGAGAAGCCCAAGGAGGACGAAAAGAAAAAGGAGCCCAAGAGAAAGAGAGCGAAGAAGAAGGAGAACAAAGATGGGGACAAGGACAAAGGAACTAAGGCGGATGAGTGAATCTGAGCTTTCCTCAAGAGTGGGGGAAATCAACAAGGAGCTCATGAAACTATACTCGCAGGTATCAACGGGAACCGTGCTGAAGAAGCCGATGCAGGTCAGGGAACTGAAGAGGAATGTTGCGAGAATTAACACGATACTGCAGGAGAGAAAATCACAATCATCGACTGATGGAGGTATAAGAAAAGCATGAGTGAAATTTGCCCCACATGCGGGCTTGCACGAGAGCTTTGCGTTTGTGAATCAATCGCAAAGGAAAGCCAGAAGATACGGGCGTACCTGGACAACAAGAAGTTCAACAAGACCTACACCGTCATACAAGGCATAGACGACAAGGTAATTGACATGAAGGAGCTTGCGAAGAAGCTAAAGGCAAAATTCGCATGCGGCGGAACTGTCAAGGAAGGGAGAATTGAGCTTCAGGGTAACCACATATCCAAGGTCCGCAAGGCCCTTATCGAGTTTGGCTTTGCTCCGGAGAGCATAGACATCAGCTGACTACCATGAAAAAGGCGGTTGAGGACCTCTTGCGAGGGGAACTTATAGGGCGCAACGTGAAGGTGGGTCAGGTGGAAGGAACCATAGTCGATGAAACAAAAAACATGCTGGTCATACTGACTCAGGAAGGGCTGAAAAAAAAATACATAAAAAAGGCGCACAAGTTCGAGTTCAATGTCAATCACAGGCGGGTAATAATCGACGGCTCGCTGATTGCGATGAAGCCCGAGCAGCGCATCACGATAAAATTGCGGTGAGCACATGGAAACCAAGAACATCGGAATAAAGGTAAGCCAGCCAGGCGCTGGATGCAATGACAGCAACTGCCCTTTTCACGGACAGCTTCGCATCAGGGGAAGAGTATTCACAGGCACGGTTGTAAGCGACAGGATGGCAAGAACGGTTACTGTCGAATGGACCGAAATGAAGAAACTGACGAAATATGAGAGGTTCGAGAAGAGGAGAATCAAGCTCAAGGCCCACAATCCGGCATGCATAAACGCACGCGAGGGCGACATGGTAAAAATAGGCGAATGCAGGCCGCTGTCAAAGACGAAGCACTTTGCGGTAATAGAAAATTTCGGGAAGATGAAGGGATATGGCCTGCTGTCAGAGGCGCTGGCTGAATCAAAATTCAAACAGAAAAAGAAGCTGGAGGCGGAAGATGCTCGCGCTTAAGGCAAGAATCACGAAAGGCCTTACGCAGGGCTCGATGGTCGAGACGTGCGACAATTCAGGGGCCAAAATAATCAGGATATTCGGAGTCAAGAGGTCAAAGACGGTGAAGGGCAGGTATCCAAGCTGCGGGATTGCAGACATGGTGCTTGCCTCGGTAAGGAGGGGAAAGCCCGAGATGAGGAAGCAGGTTGTCTTTGCGGTAATCGTGCGGCAGAGGAAGGAATTCAGGAGGCCGGACGGCACAAGGGTGAAGTTCGAGGACAATGCGGCAGTTGTTCTCAAGGACGACAAGGGAAACCCGAAAGGAACCATGCTTAAAGGGGCGATTGCGAAGGAGGTCGTCGACAGGTATCCGGCGATAGCGAAGATTGCAAGCATAGTGGTGTAAAATGAAGAAAAGATTTTCAGTTTCATGGAAGGGCAGCAAGAAGCCAAGCAAGCAGGTCAAATACAGGGAGCAGGCTCCGCTGCACATCAAGCACAGGCTTATGGGCGCCCATCTTTCAGCCGAGCTGAGGAAGAAATACACCGGGAGGAGCGTTCCGCTGAGGAAAGGCGACAAGGTAAAGATAATGCGCGGCAGCAGCAGGGGAAAGTCGGGCAAAATCATGGACGTGAACCTGAAGAAGCTGAAGGTGTCCATAGATGGCATGCAGGTTTCAAAGATTGACGGGACCAAAGCCAACATCATGTTTGAGCCCTCAAATCTCATGATAACGGAACTTAACCTTGACGACAAGGAGAGGAAGAAATCGCTAGAGGTAAAGCAAAATGGCTCACGTTAAAAGGATAGCGGCCCCAAAAAGCTGGCCGATTATGAGGAAGGAAAGAAAATATATCATCAGGCAGAATCCGGGTCCGCACTCTTTTGATGCAAGCATACCTGTTTCGGTGCTGCTCAGGAGCATGCTAAACGCAACGTCCACTTTGAGGGAAACAAAAAGGGTGCTGCATGAGCGCAAGATAAAAGTAAACGGCATCATCAGGACTTCGCCCAAGTTTCCGGTTGGGCTGTTTGACGTTGTAAGCTTCGGCGATGAAAGCTACAGGATTCTCCTAAGCAGGAGAGGCAAGCTTTTCGTGAGGCCCGCGGACAAAAGCGCCGTAAGGATATCCAAGATAGTAAGGAAGACAGCCGTTGGAAAGAAAATCCAGCTCACGCTTAGCGACGGGTGGAACATGCTCGTGGAAAAGTCCGAGCACAAGGTAGGGGATTCGGTTGTAATGTCCCTGCCGGGAAATGAGGTTAAGAGCACGATACCTTTTGCAAAAGGCTCACTGATATTCCTCACAAAGGGAAACCACATGGGAGAGGTTGGCAGGATAAAGGACATACTGGGCAGCAAGATAGTGTATGAGGTTCCCGAAAAGGGAGTATTTGAAACTAAGAAAGAAAATGCGTTTGTGGTGGGGAAGGACAAACCGGTTATCACGCTTGATGAAATATGAACCCAATGAGAGAAATCAGGATTGAGAAAGTGACTGTCAACATAGGTGCAGGCAAAGACCCGGCCGTGCTGGAGAAGGGAATTTCCCTGATAAAAAACCTAACCGGAATAAATCCGGTAAAGACATTCACCAACAAGAGAATACCCACGTGGGGTTTGCGACCCGGGCTTCCAATAGGATGCAAGCTGACATTGAGGAACAGCAGTGCGGTTGACTTGCTCAAGAGGGTGCTTGAAGCACACGGCAGGAAGTTGGCTGAGGGGCATTTTGATGATGAGGGCAACATAGCATTCGGAATAAAGGAGTACATAGACATTCCCGGAATTAAGTATGACCCCGCAATAGGGATAATGGGGCTTCAGGTCTGTGTCACGCTTTCAAGGCCGGGGTTCAGGATAAAGAGGCGCGCATATCTCACGAGAAAAATACCCAAGAGGCACAGGATTTCAAGGAAGGAATCGATAGACTTCATGAGGAAAAATTTCAACATAATGCTGGGTGATGAGTAAATGACGTACAGTGATTATAGAAAGGCGTTCAAGCAGCTGAGGGCGAAGCCGTTCAAGATGAAGAAATACGAGAAGTTCAATTCTCCAAAGAAGAGAACTACCGGAACGGCGAGGCACAGGTGCAGGAGATGCCTGCGAATAGGTGGCCACGTGTCAAAGTACGGGCTGCACCTGTGCAGGCAGTGCTTCAGGGAAATAGCGCCGAAAATAGGATTCAAAAAATATAACTAAGGTGGAAAATGTCAATGAATGATACGCTTGCAGCTGCAATGTCAAAGATAATGAACGCGGAAAAGCTCGGAAGGCCGGCATGCTCCGTGTCGCCGTCTTCGTCCATAATAAAGAATGTGCTCAGCCTCATGAGGGACAAGATGTACATCGGGGAGTGGTCCGAGGGCTATGAATCCAGGGGAGGATTGCTTACCGTGAATCTGCTTGGGAAAATAAACAAGTGCGGCGCAGTGAAGCCAAGGTTTTCGGTGAAAAAAGGGCAGTACGAGAAATTCGAGAAGAGATACCTGCCCGCAAGCGACTTTGGATATTTGGTCGTGTCAACATCGCAGGGGCTTTTAACGCATGCTGAAGCAAAGAAGAAGAATCTTGGGGGAAGGCTAATAGCCTACTTTTACTAAATGGGAAGAAAAAAAATCAAGATGCTGAAAGAGGAAATAGGGCTGGTGAAGGGAGTAACCGCTTCATACGACGGCAGCACCTTCAGCATGAAAGGCCCAAAGGGAGAGGCATCAAAGATAATCCGCTCCAAGATGGCGACAATAACCATTGAAGGGGGCAAAGTCATAATTGCCGGAAAAAAATTCACAAAGAGGGAAAAGACGGAGATAGGCTCGATAACTGCCCACATAAAAAACCTCCAGAGAGGGGTTACCGAAGGGCACATATACCGCCTGAAGATATGCTCGGGGCATTTCCCGATGAATGTTTCATTGAGCAAGGGGGAGATTGTGATAAAAAACTTCCTCGGAGAGAAATTTCCAAGGGTGCTGAAGATAAAACAGGGCGCCAATGTCAAGATAGACGGCCAGGAAATCATTGTTGAAGGGACTTCAAAGGAAACCTGCGGCCACGTGGCTGCCGACATAGAAAAGCTGACGTCGGTAAGCGGGCGCGACTTAAGGGTGTTCCAGGACGGAATTTACATCACGGAAAAAGACGGCAAGATGATAAAATGAATCCAGACAAAAAGAAGCCGGAATTTGTAAGGCAGGACATCCACAAGAGGAAGGGCCTTGAATTCAAGTGGAGAAGCCCGAGCGGAATAGACTCCAAGCTAAGGCTGGGCATGAAGGGGCACCGCAAGAGGCCGTCGCCGGGATATGGAAGTCCGCGCAAGCTGAGGGGGCTGCTAAAAGGGGGAATAAGGGGCGTTGCTGTTGACTCCATTTCAGACCTCGACAGGATTGAGCCGGGGAAGGACGGCGCAATACTTTCCTCGACGCTTGGAAAGAGGAAGAAAGTGGATATTGTGAAAGAATGCCTGTCAAGAAAAATCAAGATAATCAACATGAGGGATTCTGAAGGGTTCCTCAAGAGCGTGGATGATTTCATAAGCTCAAAGAAAAAGGAATCCAAAAAGGAAAAGACAGCAAAGAAAGAGCCAAAAAAGGAAGACCTTTCAGAGAAGGTAATGACTGAAGAGGACAAGAAGGCAGGGGAAAAGAAGGAGAAGGACAAGCTGCTTACAAAGAAGGATGCCCTATGATGCTGAAACACCAGAAAAGATTGGCCGCAAATGTGCTTAAGTGCTCCCCTAAGAGGGTTAAGTTTGAGCCGGAGCGCCTTGAGGAAATAAAGGAGGCCATTACAAAGGCGGACATAAGGTCGCTTGTGAAGGACGGTGCAATAGACGAGATACCAAAACACGCGACATCAGGGTTCAGGGCAAGGAAGAGAAAGGTGCAGTACGCAAAGGGAAAAAGAAAGGGCCACGGCTCGAGGAAGGGAAAGGCAACCGCAAGGCTGGGGGGCAAGGAATCCTGGATGATGAGGATAAGGGCACAGAGGTCTTTGCTTTCGGAACTGCGAACCAGCGGCGCCATTGATGACGCATCATACCGTGATATTTACAGGAAATCCAAGGGAGGATTTTTCAGGAGCAAAAGGCACATTCAATTATTCATTGATGAGCACGGACTGAGGAAGAAATGAAAAAGAATAAGATTGCAATACTGCCATTCAGGAGGAAGCTTCAGGGGAAGACCAATTACAGGCAGCGCATTAAGCTTTTGTCGTCAAGGAAGCCGAGGCTTGTGGTCAGGAAGGCGCTGAAAAACATTGTTGCGCAGATAGTAGAGTATGAGCCGGTTGGGGACAGGGTAATTGCATCTGCAAGCTCGGCAGAACTGAAGAAGCTTAACTGGCGCATAACCTGCGGCAATATCCCGAGCGCATACCTCGTCGGGCTGCTTCTCGGAAAGAAGGCAAAGAAGAACAACGTTGTTGATGCTGTTCTGGACATCGGGCTGCAAAAGAGCGTGAAAGGCTCAAGGCTTTATGCGGTCCTGAAAGGCGTGGTTGATGCGGGAATAAATGTTCCCCATTCCAAGGAAATACTGCCAACAAGCGAGCGCATATCCGGGATGCACATTGCCAAATATGCGAAAGAGATTGAGAATGACGGGGAGAAGTTCAACAAGTTCTTCGGGGCTTACGTAAAAAACAACATAAACCCGGGAGACATACCGAAGCTATTTGAGGAAACAAGGAAGAAGATTTTGGGTGCATAATCATGGAAGAAACTGAAATACCGGTTGAGGAGCCAATAGTGGCTGTAGTGGCTGCAGTACCTGTCGTCGAGAAGGCAACAGTCCGCAAAGAGGGATGGACGCCAAGGACGGAAGTTGGGAGGCTTGTGCAGAAGGGCGAGATTACGTCAATAACCCAGGTGATTGACAGGGGAGAGAAGATAGTGGAGACAGAAATCATAGACATACTGCTTCCGAACATGAAGTCCGACTTATTGATGGTCGGGCAGTCAAAGGGAAAGTTTGGCGGAGGCCAGAAAAGGGTCTTCAAGCAGACGCAGAAGAAAACCAAGGAAGGGAACAAGCCGAAGTTTGCAACATTTGCCGTGGTTGGAAATGAGGACGGGTATGTGGGGATAGGATACGGCAAGGCAAAGGAAACTGTGCCTGCAAGGGAAAAGGCCATCAGGAATGCAAAACTAAATGTCATAAAGATAAAGCGAGGCTGCGGCTCGTGGGAATGCGGATGCAAGGGCCACCATTCAATACCCTTCAAGGTAACCGCAAAGGTAGGGTCTATTGAGCTTACGCTTATTCCGGCTCCGAAGGGAACGGGGCTTATAGTGGAGCCAGAGTGCCAGAAGATACTTTCGCTTGCAGGAATAAAGGATGTATGGTCGAAGACAAAGGGCCAGACGAGGACAAAGAACAACATGATTACTGCATGCTACTATGCGCTGAGAAACCTGATGGGCGTCAAATTGCAGCATGTGCACAACGAGCCCCTGGGAATCATAGAGGGTGCCCGCGGAGAGGCGAAAAATGAGTAGCCAGATTGCAGCCATAAGGATAAGGGGGCTTCACGACACGGACTACAATTCCAAGAGGACCTTTGAATCGCTTCGGCTTCTCAGGAAGAACGCATGCGTGCTGCTGGAAGACACCCCATCAATCAGGGGACAGCTCATGAAAGTGAAGGATTTCATAACATGGGGCATGATTGATGAGGGGACAAAAAAGATTCTTGTCGAGAAGCGCGGAAAGGAATATTTGGGAAGAATCAGCGACAGGAAAGAGATTGTGAGATATCCCCACCTGAAAATAGGCGGAAAGAATTACAATGCATATTTCAACCTGAATCCCCCGAAGGGAGGGTTTGAGCGCAAGGGCGTAAAGGTTTCGTTCAATGCCGGCGGGGCGCTTGGCGACAGGAAGGATAAAATCAACGAACTGATAAGGAAGATGGTCTAAGATGGTAATAAGAAAAAGAAAGAAGAATTCCCGGGCAAGGGGGCAATGGTCTCACGGATGGGGAGCAAAGAAGAAGCACAGAGGCAGCGGCCACCGCGGGGGAAAGGGAAATGCCGGCTCCGGAAAGCGCGCGGACTCGAAAAAGCCATCGATATGGAAGGATGTGAAATATTTTGGAAAGCACGGTTTTGTGTATCACGGCAGGAAGGAAGAGCAGAATTGCATAAACGTTTCAGATGTTGATGGGCATGCGCAAAAGTGGATTGCCGAGAAAAAGGCGGCCGAAAAAGGCGGTGAAATTGCAATAGACCTAGCATCACTTGGATTTACAAAGCTGCTTGGGACGGGAAAGGCAAAGCGAAAGTATATAATCACGGTAAATTCTGCCTCCAGAAAGGCGATTGATGCTATATCAGCCGCTGGCGGGAAGGTAATAATCCAAAATGGGAATATGGAACAATCTGGTAAACAATCTTCCTGAGGTTGCGGGACCAACCCAGAGAAAGCTTGGCTTCCGCGAGAAGCTCAAGTGGACCATGATAATATTAGTGATATTTTTCGTGCTTGGCCTGATGCCTTTGTTCGGGCTTGGTGAAAATGCCCTTCAGCAGTTTGAGTTTTTGTCGATAGTGCTTGGGGCGTCTTTCGGCTCAATTATCTCATTGGGAATAGGGCCCCTGGTAACTTCATCAATAGTGCTTCAGCTGCTGAACGGCTCGGGGATTGTGAAGTTTGACCTGACACAGCCCGAGGGAAAGAAGCTGTTTCAGGGGGTTCAGAAGCTCCTGTCAGTGTTCTTCGTTATTTTTGAGGCTTCAATATATGTTTTCATGGGCGGATTAGCTCCATCTCAGTCTCTGATAGGACAGCCGGTGTACTTTGACATTCAGCTGCTGCTTGTTTTCCAGCTGACATTAGGGGGAATCCTGATAATGTTTATGGATGAGGTTGTTTCAAAATGGGGCTTTGGCTCAGGAATATCCCTGTTCATTGCAGCAGGCGTATCACAATCAATATTTGTGCAGGCATTCAACCCGCTGCCCGGTCCTACAGGAGTTGCAGGGGTTACTTATGCGGCAGGGGCGGTGCCGGCAATTTTCCAGGCGCTCGCAGCCGGAGACCCGCAAACAGTGTTCCTCAAGCTTTCCGCGCTGATATCTACGGTGGTGGTGTTCCTTTTTGTGGTTTATGCGCAGTCAATGAAGGTGGAAGTGCCGTTGTCGTTCGGAAGGATAAGGGGCCACGGAATAAGATGGCCGCTGAGCTTCATGTACACGTCAAACATTCCGGTCATACTTGTCGCTGCGCTTCTTGCAAACATACAGCTTTGGGGAAAGCTGCTTGAAAACTGGGGGCGCCCCTTTTTAGGAACATTCAGCACGCAAGGAGTTCCAATATCCGGGCTTGTTGCGTGGACGCAGAGCGTTGATGTTGTGCAGGGGGCAATTCAGGGCTCGCTGACCGGGGCGGATATTTTTCATTCGCTGGGATACCTGCTGATATTCATGGCAGGCTCACTTATATTCAGCGTGTTTTGGGTGCAGACAGCAGGGATGGATGCAAAGTCTCAGGCAAGCCAAATGATGGCCTCAGGACTGCAGATTCCCGGATTCAGGAGGGATGAAAGGGTTCTTGAGAGGGTGCTGAGCAGATACATATGGCCCCTGACATTCATGGGCGGGTTGACTGTTGGATTGCTGGGCGCGGTTGCGGACTTAACGGGCGCACTGAGCAGGGGAACTGGAATCCTGCTTGCGGTAATGATTGTGTACAAGCTTTACGAGGAGATTGCGCAGCAGCACATGATGGACATGAGTCCCATGCTAAGGAAGTTTATGGAGTAAATTTTTAAATAAAAACATGCGGTAG
>JACQSR010000005.1 GCA_016211215.1 Candidatus Woesearchaeota archaeon | reverse complement strand
GCTGAATAGGTTGCTTTTGGAGAATGTTATTTTTCCTTTTACCCCTTCTTTTGCAGCTTCTGCGGTAGCGTATTTTAACGCCTCTTGGCTTATGTCTGCCGCAACTATTGATTTTATCTTCCTGCTTTTGGCGGCTGTTATTGCCTGTATTCCGCTTCCTGTTCCCATGTCCAGCACTCTGCCGGTGGCGAATTTCTTTACAGCTTCTGCAAGAAGGTAGCTGTCTTCTGCTGGTTCGTATATCATGCAGGTGAGGAGTATGGTTGGTTTTTATTTGTTATGGATTGTCCAGCTTGTTAATAGGCATAAAGTATAAAAACAGCGTGCCAGCACTTTAGTTTATGCAGGGTATTCTGTTGATGGGCATGCCTGGTTCCGGCAAGAGTGTTGTCGGGAGGAAAGTGGCTGAAATTCTTAACTATGCATTCTTTGACGGTGATTCGGAGATTGCTAAGCTGCATCCTGACAGGCAGGGTTTTTTGGATAAGCAGGGGGATGATGGATATATGGACATGGAAACCAGAGTCCTGACTGGCTTGTCTCTAAATAATTCTGTGCTTGCTCCCGGAGGGAGTTTCATATATTCTGAAAAAGCGGTAAATCATTTCGCTGGTTGTTTTAAGGTTCATCTGAATGTTTCGCTTGGCACGGTAAAGAAGCGGCTTTCAAAGTGTATGGATGAGCGTGGCATAGTTCGGCTTAAGAAAGTCGGGATTGAGGGGCTTTATCTTGAGCGGCAGAAGGTATATGCGGCTAATGCGGACTTTGCCTTGGATAATGAGGGTTTTTCTGTTGGGGAGGTTGCAGAAAAGGTTGTCGCTGCCTATTGCATGCGCAGTCTGGCAAAGTCCGTTTCTCCGGTAAAATATGTCAGCACAAATGGCAGGTCAACAGCCTCATTTTCCGATGCGCTTTTTATGGGGCTTGCTCCTGATTCCGGGCTTTTTATGCCTGAAGTCATGCGCGCTTTTACAAAAGAAGAGATGAATCTTATGGCTCATCTTGACTACGCCCAACTTGCTTTTGTAATTCTGCGGCGCTTTGTTGGCATTGATGATTCCACGCTTTTGCAGATGTGCATTAATGCATACGATTTTGGTTTGCCGGTTGAAAAGCATGGCTCTCTTTTCATCGCGAAGTTTGATTGCGGGCCTTCTGCGTCCTTTAAGGATTTTGGTGCGCAGATGCTTTCGCGCATGATGGCGTATTTTGCAGGGAAGTTAGGCAAAAATATGAAAATCTTGACCGCAACTTCCGGTGATACCGGAGGTGCTGTGGCGGCAGCCTTTGGCAGGGTTAAGGGTGCAAAAGTGTTTATTCTGATTCCTGAAAAGGAGATTACCGCACAGCAGAGGAAACAAATGACAACTGCGGGAGATGGCATAGTCTCTGTCCTTGTTGGCGGCAAGTTTGACGACTGTCAGGCATTGGTTAAAAAGGCTTTTTCGAAACTGGAAGGGTTCTCTTCTGCGAATTCAATAAATGTCGGCAGGCTGTTGCCTCAGATGGTTTATTACTTTTACATTTATTGCAGGACTGCTGCCGACACAATTGTTGTTCCTTCAGGAAATTTTGGGAATCTGGTTGCTGGCGTTATGGCAAAAAAGATGGGGCTGCCGGTTAGGCTTGTTGCAGCTGTTAATGAAAATGATGAGTTTCCGAGATTTCTTCGGACAGGCAGCTATGCTCCAATTTCTCCCTCTATAAAGTGCATTTCAAATGCGATGAATGTTGGCAACCCAAGTAATCTTGCCCGTCTTGTATGGTTATATGGTGGTGGGATGGATGAGCGCGGCAAAATAGATGTTATGCCTGATATGGAATCCCTGAAGAAGGATGTTCTCTCTGTAAGCATAACTGATGGGGAAACAATAGCTGCAATTAAACAGGCATTCGCAAAAGGCATAACGCTTGAGCCGCATGGTGCTGTTGGCTGGGCAGCAATTCAGAAGCTTGGGAATAGGCAGTTGGGGAAGATTGTTTTGTTTGAAACTGCGCATCCTGCAAAATTCTCAGAGGTTCTCGATGCTTTGGAAATCCCTTATGCGATTCCTGACTCCTTGGCCGGATTTGAGTCTCTCGAGGAGCATTTTGTGAGGATTAGTCCGGACATTGATGAATTGAAATCTGTTCTCAATGGTTAACTTTATAAATCAGTCCTTTTTTCTTTAGGGTATAGCCTTTATTACTACTTCGGTAGGAGGTTTTTTATGGAGCAGTCTAAGGTTTTGGAAGTTTTGAAGCAGGTTCGCAATCGCAAGCGTAACTTTTCGCAGACGGTTGAGCTTGTTGTTTCTCTTAAGGATTTGGATTTGAAGAAGCCTGAGCAGCAGGTTGACTTGTTTATTGCCCTTCCG
>JACQSR010000029.1 GCA_016211215.1 Candidatus Woesearchaeota archaeon | reverse complement strand
GGTGCAGCTCCCGGAAGAACATCAAGGCATCTGACGTGGACACTGACTGTAGAGCGGGTTAAGTAAGCAGTGGCGGATTTTTAAGGGTTATTATGCTCAAACATCCTCCATCTCGAGTATGCGGTCAATCTCCCTGGAAGAAACAGCGCACCCGTTTAGCTTTGCGCCCCACAGAACTGATTCGAGCAGAACCCTTTTCTGATTGGGCGGCGGCGGCAAAAATTTGTCGAGAATGCCCTTTTCAAATGCGACGGTGATAAGCTCCACGGAACGAATGGCCCTGATGCCCTTTACGGCTTTGCTGAATTCTTCGAGATTCTTCTCATCCACCTTTATTTTGGTGTGCAAATGGTCTTCCAGAATGGATTTCAGCGCGGAAGGATTTTCGATGAGAAGCCTTGTGGTGCGCTCGTCAAGTGCAAAAACACCGGAGTTCAGCTTTATGGCAGCAGCAATTGAGCTTATCTCCGCATAGTGCACAATCCTGAGGTAATTTCCGTGCGCGGTGAAAATCCGGTTTGCAATGTCGAGGAGCCTTACGGTTTCCTGCCTGATGTCCGAATCGTCAACTACTTTAAGTATTCCGTCTTCAACGCATTTCATAACCTGAAGGGCCTCGAACTTGAATTTCTTTGATGACAAAGGCCGGTCTATCAGCTCGTGGTGCACCGACGAAGTTATAATAAAATCCCCCCTGTAGGATTTCTTGAGCTCTGCGAGGAGCCATAGCAGGTTGTTTGTTGTAAGGGTGATGATCGGGCCTGCATCAAAGATGATTGAGGTCATCCGAACAGACTCCGGGCAATTGCCAGCCTTTTTTTCGTCATCTCCTCTCCGGCAACCGTATCTGCAATCGAGGTTTTTCCAACATAAGACATGAGCTCCCATTGCGAGATGCCAAGCATTTCAGAAGCCCGGGCAAGCGAAATTCCGTGCTCGAAAATTTTTGAGCCTTTCTTTATCTGGGCCTGCCTTATGACCTCCTCGATGTACATTTTGAATTTTGACTCTATCTTTGTGACTTCCCCGAAAATTTTCCTGACCAATGCCTTGTATTCCCCAATCCTGCCCTGGTCAAGCTCCCCGTAAGACTCCTTAAGCAGCGAATAAATCTGGCTGCAGCATTTCTTGTCAGCTCCCCTCTCTATAATCTTGGAGATTGCGTAAACCAGGATTGCAATCGAGACGGAATCCTCATCCTGGTAAATGGATGCGTTGTGTATGGTGTGGTTGGAAAGCTCCCTAAGAACAGCAGCATCCGGGTTTTCCTTTCCAAGAATGTCAATGGCCTGCTGCATTATGGCCAGAATGTCCTTTTTGACATGATTGTCCATGCATGGAACTCGTGATGGTGTTATATAAATCTTTCTTGACTGAAATGAGCCATTACGAAACATTTAAATATAACCTTATCTATTTAAATACATATGGGAACCATCACATTTAGCGTGCAGGATTCCGATGAGGGAAAGCTGAGGAGCATTGCCCAGAGAAAGTTCGGGAGAACAAAAGGCGCCCTGAGCAGGACAATAGTTGAAGCCATAAACAAACTGGAGGGGCATGAGGAAAGCCAGGACAAGAAAATACTGGAAATCGCAAGAAATGGGCTGCATCTCGGCAAGATAGATATTAAAAAAATCAGGGAAGAAATTTATGGCAGACTTAAAGGGGTTTGACACCAACATCCTCGTATACGCCTTCAATGCTGATGAGAAGGAGAAGCATAAAAAAGCACTGGGGCTTCTGGAGGACGTGTACAGCGGTAAGTACAGGGGATTCCTTTCAATACAAAATCTGAACGAATTGTTTTATATCATCACAAGAAAGGGGATTAAGAACGCCAAGGAAGGGGGAGAGATAGTCAAGGGTATACTGAACTCGGATAAATGGGTTGTAAGGGGAATCGGAAAGGAAACAACAATCTTGGCCATAAACCTGACTGAGGCCAACAAAAGGCATTTTTGGGATAACCTGATAACCGCAAACCTCATTTTGGGAGGGGTAAAAGAGCTGTATACCGAGGATGCACGCGGATTCAAGTCCGATATGGTAATGGCTGTCAACCCGCTATAGCCTGTTGCTACAGCACGATATTTCTTAATCGAAAAATATATAAAGCCGGCTCGCGGGTTTCCGGACAGTGAGGGAATTATGTACCAGCTGATGAAGAAATTTGTAACCAAAGTGTTCAGGGATATTTTTAGCAGGAAAAAGCATGTAAAACTTGGGCTTTACGGGCCTCCAAATGCGGGGAAAACAACGCTTGCGAACAGGATTTGCAAGGACTGGCTTGGCGAGGAGATGGGGAGCGTAAGCAACATTGCGCACGAGACAAGGGAAATACAGATCAAGGAGGAGATAAACATCAAGTCGAACGGGAAGGAGCTCACCTTCAACCTTGTAGACACGCCAGGAATCGCTACACGAATCGATTACGAGGACTTCATGAAATCCGGAATGGATGAAAAGGAGGCAAAGCAGCGCGCGAAGGAGGCAACGAAAGGCGTTATAGACTCCATCAAATGGCTGGATGAGATGGATACCGTTGTTGTTGTGCTTGACGGCACAAAGGACCCTTACAGCCAGGTCAACATAACCATCATAGGAAATCTGCAGGCAAGAAACATTCCGGTGCTGATTGTTGCAAACAAGGTGGATTTGAGGAAATCAAACACAAAGAAAGTACAGGCTGCATTCCCGCAGTACGAGGTCATAGGGATAAGCGCAAAATACGGGAAGAACATAGACGAGTTTTACGAGGGCCTGTTTGCGCTGGTGGGTTGAAATGCTGTCGCTCCAATTCGTTCCATACCAGGAGATTGAAAGCCTGGGCTCTGCGCGGAGAGTTCACAAGCTCCTGGACATAGTAAAGCAGGACAAGGTTGTTGTGCTTCAGGGCAGGCTGAAGAAGGAGGAGGAAAAAGACCTCATAGAGATAACGATGGAGAACATCAGTGACAAGTTCAAGGGCATAGAGCTTGCAGTTATAGACGAGGAAGGAAAAGACCTTGCGTTCTTCAACAAGATTAAGTCGGAATTTTACAATCTTCTGCTTGGGGACAGGCGTGGCTTCACGATAATAGGGCCATCTTCGGTGGTCAAGGAGATAAGGAGAGACCCGCACAAGATAGAGCTGCTGACAGACTCCAGAAAGAAGAAGAGGAAATAATGCCGCACCAATGCGTCAGATGCAACACACTATACGACGATGGTTCTGAGGTTATTCTGAAAGGCTGCAGCTGCGGGGCAAAACTGTTTTTCTTCATAAAAAAAGGAAAGGTAAAGGAAGCCAAGGAGCTTACAAGCGAATTCAAACTCTCATTTGATGAGAAGAAGCAGATAGAGAAGGATGTATTTGACCTTGTGGGGAGCGACATAGATTCAGACAATCCTGTTGTGCTCGACATAGAGTCAATAAGGGTGCTTCAGCCGGGGAAGTACGAGCTGGACCTTGTGCACCTGTTCAAGAAAGACCCGCTGGTGTTCAAGCTGCAGGACGGCAAGTACATCATCGACCTTGTCGAGAGCTTCCAGAATCTTAGGAAGAAGAAGTAGGTGTGTTTCTGGGTTTTCCTGCAGCCCCCCTGTGCAAATGTTTATATATGGTAGTCCATTAAGTGAACTATACAGTTCATTAGGTGAACTAAAATGAGAAGCGACTTATTTGCATTTGTGCATGGCTCTGAGAATAGGAAAAGGATAGTTGGTGTGCTGTTTGAATACCCAAAAAGGCAATGGACTTGTTCAGTTCTGGAAGGTTTGGCAAAAATTCCGCATGCAACTGTTTTTAGGACTTTAACGGGTTTGAGGGATTTTGGAATTTTAAAAAGCTACAGGGCAGGCAAAAGAGAGGTTTTATACGAATTGGCAGACTCTCCTCTTGCCAAAGAGCTGGAAAAATCACTTGATATCTACTCAATAACTGCGAAAAGAATTGCCAACGATTTTGTCAGGGGCATTAAGCACGCAGGGATTAGGGCGGCTATCATGTATGGCTCCAGCGTGAAAGGTGCCATGAGCCCGGCAAGCGACATAGACATCTTAATAATCTTGCAAAAACATGATGAAGGTGAAGAAAGAAAAATACTTGACGATGCCGGAGAGTTGTCGTCTAAGATAAACAAGACGATATCTGTGGCGATAATGGACAGGAAAGAAATATTAAGGGAAAGGGATTCGCCATTCTTGAAATCTGTTAAGTCAAACATGGAGGTACTCTATGGAGAAAAGCCATTTTGAGCAGGCGAAGTTTTGGCTGGAGGGAGCTAAGCATATAGCGGGCATGGGATCTGAGAACAAAGACAAGTATGTTGTAGCAGTTGCGATGGCAATCCATTCCATAATCAAAGCCAATGATGCCCTCACTTTTAAGTTTCTGAATGTTACGGCAAGGCGGCATGACGATGCGAGAAGATTGTTTGAGGACCTATTGAAAAGGAACTTTGTCAAGGCGCAATATTCTGATTACAAACATATAATTCAAGATGCAATAAACAGCAAGGCAAAGGCTGACTACAGGGGCGCTTTTTTCAGCAAAAGCGATTTTGAGAACATCAAAAGGAATGCTGAAAAGTTCATCAAGATGGTTGGTGAAGTGATATAACCAATAAAGTTATGTTTACTGCATAAATGTGCTACTTGGGATTTTTTATTGAAAATTCATAGGTCTAAAACCCCTTGCTTTAGCATGAATGGTCAATCCCACAAAGTTGCCTATCCATACGAGGCGCAATCAAAAACTCTGGCTTTTAAGCCGGGGATTGCGCCGAGTGGCAACTTTGCGTTATCGAAATATATAGGCCGGTTGCACAAGGGCTCCGCCAGTTGGGGAGGCAGTTAAGATTTTGCCTAATGGCAGTACAATACTGACTACAGGAACTTATGTGGAATGGCCTGGAGGCCAGAGAATAAATGGCGATGGCGCTGGAGGATGGCTTTTTGAGAACAGCAACGGGAGAAAGGTGGCAGTGATAGGTGGAGATGGAAATTTGAGCATCCTGGACCTCGTCCTTACATCCGGAAGTATAACTTCGTGGCATGACCTAAATTTGCTCCCCAATACCCGAAGGGTGAAAGTTGACGGTCTGGTTGACATGGACGAATTGTATGTAAATACCCATGCGCAGATTGCAGAAGGATTGGTTGTTAAATGTCCGGTGGGAATTAGTTCTCTAAAAGGGAATGGAAGCGCCTTTGCATGTATATCCGGCAACGGCACAATCTACAGAAGCTTAGCCCCCTGCAGGTAAGTTCTTTTATTTTTTCTTTTTTATTTTATTTTTTCTTTTCAACTCAGCCTCTTCCTGTGGGCTGTAAGGTACCGCCTTGTGAAGTACTTTACAAAGCCTTCCTCTGGTTTTTGCAGCGCTTTGTAATACGATTTTCTTTTTTTGTATTCTATAATCAGCATGGGATATCCAGAATGCCATAAAATGTGGTTCATAAGCAGCCTTCCAATCCTTCCGTTTCCGTCTCCAAATGGATGGATTTTCTCAAAACGATAGTGGGCTGTGGCGGCAAGTTCAAATGGATTTCCCTTTTTTTTATTTATATGCTCAACTAGGCCTTTCATTAATCCCTTAATATCCTGCCAATCAGGTGCAACGTACGGCCCCACTCTGACAAGATAATCCCTATATTCCCCAGCGATATCTGATTTTGTTTCTCTAAAAACCTCTTTATGCCATCTCAGAAGAAGTTCTTCATCAAGTTTTTCCTTTTTGTTTAGCATGTTGAGAAAGACCCTAGAATGCGCTTCAGTCTCTTTTATGTCTCGCAATGGCTTGTTTGGAGCCATTTTGTCGTGAATTATTTCCCTAGCTTCTTCCAAAGTTATTGTAGAGCCCTCAATCGCATTAGTGTTATATGTAAATGCTATGGCAATTTCCTCCTTTTCCCTTTCTTTTGCGCTTTCGGGCAGTTTGTTCCATTCAGCCTGAAAATTCCTCTTTATTTTTTCGAGTTTTGCATTTAGCTCTCTCTGAAAACCTTGCCTGAGCTCTTCTTTTACCCCCTCAATATCCTTTGGAATATTCTTTCCTAAGTACTTTTCCTTTGTTATTACCTTGCTCCCTTTTCTAAATGAATGCTGAAGGTAGAAATATTCTTCTCTCCCCTTCTTCCGTTTTAGAACCCTCATAGTGCTTTTACCATTACAAAGTATTTAAGTCTTTCTATCTTCGAGAGAATGTAATGGTAATCAAAAGGCCGAAATCCCTGGGATGGGTAATCTTTAAAAACTGACTTGGGTTGTTTTCCACTATGCTAAGAAGCCCGATATGCGTCATGCTGGCGCACGTGGACCATGGAAAGACTTCGATATTGGACAGGATTAGGGGCACTGCTGTTGCGGCAAAGGAAGCCGGAGGAATTACGCAGTGCATCGGGGCTTCTGTAATTCCAATCTCGACTATAAAGGACATCTGCAAAAACATCCTTCATCAGCTTAAAATGGATGTCACAATTCCAGGCATACTGTTCATAGACTCGCCGGGCCATGCGGCATTCCAGAATTTAAGGAGGAGGGGGGGCAATCTGGCTGACATTGCAATACTTGTGGTTGACATTAACGAAGGGTTCAAGCCGCAAACTCTTGAATGCATAGACATTCTGCGCCACTACAAGACGCCATTTGTGATTGCGGCAAATAAAATAGACCTTATTGCCGGATGGAGGTCAAAGGAGGGAAGTCTGCTGCAGGGCATATCGCAGCAGGAGCCGGGCGTTGCGGCAATTCTCGAGACAAAGCTTTACGAGATTGTGGGAAAGCTGTACGAGATTTCGCAGCTTCAGGCAGAGAGATTTGACAGGGTGCAGGATTTCACAAAATCCATCGCAATCATACCCATGTCGGCAAAAACCGGCGAGGGGCTCCCCGAACTTCTCATGATGCTTACAGGACTGGCGCAGAAGTTCATGGAGAAGTCGCTTGAAGTGTCAAAAGGGCATGCAAAAGGGACTGTGCTTGAGGTGAAGGAGGACAAGGGATTGGGGAAAACTGTTGACGTAATACTCTATGACGGAAGCCTGGCCGTAAATGACACAATAGTTATCGGCTCCCTGACGGAGCCCGTTGTAACAAAAGTGCGCGGCCTGTTCGTTCCCATGCCTCTTGCCGAGATGAGGGACAAAAAAACAAAGTTCAAGTCTGTCAGGAATGCAAATGCTGCATGCGGCGTGAAAATCTCCGCTCCCCAGCTGGAAAATGCGGTTTCAGGAATGCCTGTTGTCTCGTGCAGGCCTGAAGATGTCGAGCAGGCAAAAAAAGAAATCATGAAAGAGGTTGAAGAGGTTCTAATAGATACGGATGAAAGGGGTGTTGTTGCAAAGGCGGACAGCCTCGGAAGCCTTGAGGCATTAATAACGCTGCTGAAGGGAAAGGGAATAGCGATAGGCAAGGCTTCAGTCGGGAACATAACCAAAAAGGATTTTTCAGATGCCCTGTCGAATTACGAAAAAGACCCCCTGACATCAGTCATCATAGGGTTTAATGTGAAAAATGATGTGCAGGAAACCGGAAAGGTCAAGGTGATTCTCAACGACATTATTTACAAGCTCATGGACGAGCTTGAGGCATGGCAGATTGAGGAGATTAAGAAGCAGGAAGCAGGGCAGATTGACGCGTTGGTGAGGCCGTGCAAGATACTGGTAATGAAGGGATATGTTTTCAGGCAGAGCAATCCTGCAGTCTGCGGGGTTGATGTTCTTGGCGGAATGCTAAAGGTCGGAACGCCCTTAATGAACGGCGAAGGGGAGCAGGTAGGGGAAGTCAAGAGCATTCAGCACGAGCAGGAAAACCTAAGCCAGGCTGAAAGCGGAAAACAGGTTGCTATTTCCCTGCCGGGCGTAACGATAGGAAGGACGCTGCATGAGGGTGATGTGCTTTTTTCCGCAATACCTGAAGATGATTTCAGGAAGATGAAGGAGATGAAAAAGCACCTCAAGGGCGATGAAGTGGAAATCATCAAGGAGATAGCAAAGATACACAGAAAGGAAAACCCTGTGTGGGGCATCTGATGCAGCAGCTTAAGTTCCTGAACAAAAAGGAGACAAAGCAGATTCTTGAAATGCTTGAAAGCAGGTGGGGATTTAAGGGAGAGCTTGATTATGTCTTCATGCTTAACAGCAAGAACAGGGTTTACATCGTCAACAGGGACATTTCCGGGGTTGACATGGATAAGCTGAGGATAGATTCAGTCGGGATGTATTTCGGGGAAATACTCGGCAATGAAATAAGGCTGAGCATAGAGGGAAGCCAGATGATTGGCGGCAAATGCAGCAAAAACATCCTGGAGATTAATGACAACGAGTTTAGGGAATGGCTTGCGGGAAATGATTTGCATAAGGAAGAGGGCTCCGGCTTTATGCTGGTTCGGCATAATGAGGATTTTGTTGGATGCGGAAAGGCGGGAAAGGACAAATTCTACAATTACATTGGCAAGAACAGGAGAATCACAGCTTCAGAATTGGCTTGATGTTTGAGTAGGGGAATAAGGGCTGGAGATTTGCCGGCAGAGGGGAAAGGGCAAGGTTTTCATATCTTGCTTTGAAGGCTTCGTATAGCGAACCGAAGAAATCTCTAGAGTCGTGATGGCGGGTGTCTGGCAGCAGCGAGGCGCCTTTAATCCTTGATTCTAGATAATCCAAAAAGAGCTCTACATTCTTTTGTATTATTGGGTCAAGCTGAAGCCTGAGTGGGTCATCATTTGGCAGCGAGTCGCGGAGCGCTATCGTCCACCTTATTTTTGCATCGCTTTTTCTTGCCACGTGATAAACATCGGCCTTGGTAATTTCAGTAGGTATCCTTAAATTATCACTTGTGTCAAGGGCCTTGGTTATTGGCGGAGCGAATGGTTCCAGTTCCCCATTTCTGTAAGCCTCCCAGGCATGTTCTGCAATCCTTGGGATATAAAGCAGTTCGTAGCATGCTATCCTAACTTCATCTGATAGGCTGTGTTGGTGCTCTTCTGATCCAAATTCCTCTTGGATATTCATAATGTGACCCGTGTCAAACCTTTTTAGCTCTTGAGAAATTCTAGCCAGGTAGTGGGAGCGGTCTAGCATTATCCTGTTGATTACACCAACCCCATAGCGAATATCTTCTGCCAAATCTTTGTTGGTTTCTGCTTTTTCATCACAGTCAGATATGCAGACTAGAGATGAGCTTATGATAGAAGCGAACTCTCTTAGCCGCGAGCGTATGTTTCGCCTGTCCTTGTGATTTGTGTTTGAAAAATAATTATCAAACCGACCAATCAAGCTGTCAAGAAAGGGATGTGCTGCGCTTTTGAATCCTTCGTAAGACATAACATCAGTTTCTAATGCCGAGATAATGTCTGTTATTGAACCCCCTTTCCCAACTTCTTTTAGAAGCAGCCCCTCAAAGTTTGTAAGGTCGTCAAGGCCACGCGCCAGCCTGATTGACCGCTCTTTTCTGGTGATTATTGAGCTATCAAACACATATCGTTGCGCCTCATTTAGGACCTTCGCTTGAGTATATCCTTTTGCGCCAACCTCGCCATTGTCGTGGCCAATCGTCATGGCTTTGGCATAAGGCGAAATTTCAAACCAGCCCCGAAACTCGGGCCTCAGCGCAGCCTCAAAGGGGTGGGCAACGTATCGCTCTCCCGTTCTCCGCCTGCGTTCTGGGCCAATCACAACAAACATGAAATCCAGGTGGGGAATTAGCGAGGCATCAACAATTTTCGATAGAGAGTCATATCCGGGAAAAACCCCCTTCTGGATATCTCCGGACAACTCTTCGAATGTATCTTTTTTAGAACTTCTTCTAGGCCAAAGACCCCTTCCTGGCTTACTTTTTAACCCCCCCGCACTGCTAGCCATAATCCTTGCGCTCCATACAGGGTATTAGGAGATGGTATTTAAACCTATAGGAAAGGAAGGTTTAGTAGAAAACTCCGCTAACGCTATGGGTTAGCAGTGTCAAAAATCGGAGATTTTTGAGCATGCTCAGAAACCGCCACAAAATAGAATAGGTAATGACGGTTTCTGACACTTCAAAGTCCTTGATGCAATACCTTAAGGCGGACATTTCCCGTAGGGAGCATCCCCTTTGTCAGCTAAATGTTACTTGTGATTGGACTTTGACTTATGCTGCTAACCCTTATTTTCTACAGAGCCCACAGAAGAAAACTCAACACTCATTTTGTCACATTCCTTAAGTACGCCCTTAAGACCCTTTGCCAGTTCGTAAGCCGATTTTGACGCATTTATGCCAAGAGTCCTCTTAGAAAGAAATCCCGATTTCCTGATTACAATTTCGTGCTTGTCATGGAAATCCGGGTTCAGCTCAAATGTCAGCTCATCCGAAATGTTGCCTGCTTTCACGGCAAGGCGTATTCTTTTTCCCCTGTTTGATTTAATAAAGTCCAGAAGCTTGTCCAGCTCAAAATCGGCCTTAACCCCTATGATGCAATCACCTTTGAGGGTTACTTCAGAATCCTTCGTGAATTCAAGGGAATTTTTGTGCCTTGCAGTTATCAGGTTGTGGGAAGAGCAGGAAAAAGAATAACTCATTTTACCATGTCTTCAATCGGCTTCTTCTTTGCAGCCTTTGCCTGCGCTTCAAGGTCTATGCCCAAATCCTTCAGGCCCTTGACGTGCATCTGCATGAGCTGCTCTACAATCTGCAGTATCTTGAGCATTTCCTCGCGCTCCTTTGCCAATGTTGCAAGACTGCCCTTGTGAAAGCCAATCTGCTCATCCTTGTTAACTTCATCTTTCTTTGCCATAAACATTCACCGGGGCAGGTATTTGACTTGGGGTTTATAACTTTTATGCCCCATTAATCTTTTAAAGCGGGAGTTTTTCTCCCTGCGCATGGCGCTGCTTTCAGGAATAATGAGAAACGGGAGCCTTGTGCGGAAAGACGAATGGATCAGGTACATATCCGGCCTTGAGAACAGCTTTGACGACCTGGAGACCAACAAGGAGCGCGCAAAGAGGATTTTCAGGGAGAATTTTATTGCAGCCATAAAATCACGCGCCAGGGGAAAATTCGGGGTGCTTCTTTCAGGGGGCGTTGACAGCGCGCTTATAGCTTTGGTATGCAAGCAGCTGGGATGCGATTTTGTGTGCTATACGCTGGGCATGGAAAAATCAAAGGATGCCGTTGCGGCAGAGCAGGTTGCACAGGAATACGGCTTAACCCTGAAAAAAATTACAATACCGCAGGAAGATTTGGAAAAGGTTTTCCTGAAGGTGCTTCAGATTATCGGGGAGCCTGATGTGGTAAAGGTTGAAGTGGGGGCGGTGATGTATGTGCTGCTCGATATAGCCTCAAGAGACGGAATAAGGAATCTTTTTGGCGGGTTGGGAAGCGAGGAAATCTTTTCAGGGTACCAGCGCCATGAAGAGGCGATGAAAAAAGGTTTCGATGAGCTGCACAGGGAGTGCTGGTCCGGGCTGAAGGGAATGTGGGAGCGCGATTTGGTAAGGGACTCAAAGATTGCCAAAATGTTCAATGTAAATCTGCTAACCCCCTTTTTGGACAAGGAGGTGATTGTTTCTGCCATGAACATACACCCGATGTACAAAATGGATGCGGGGAATAAAAAAATAATCCTAAGGGAGGTGGCTGAGGAGATGGGCCTCAAGAAGGAGTTTGCGTGGAGAAAGAAGATTGCAGCGCAGTACGGGAGCAATGTTGACGATGCGCTTGAAAAAGCAGCAAAAAAGAGGGGCATGAAGAAGAAGGAGTTCCTGATAAGCTTACTTCAAATAAGCCGGAAGCCCCACGCACTTTAGGGTAGAGATGAAACCTTTTTGAAGGACTAAAACGCGTAGTTCGCGTTTTTGTTACGTAATGTGCAGCTCGACTATGTCTCCTTCCTTAAGGGTGTGGTCAAGCCTTCTTATCATCTGGCCGCCGAATTTCACGGAGCTTCCCCAGAGCCTCGCAAACCTAAATTTAGATACAAAATCCTTGTGGAGCTTCCTGCACATATCCCCGAGGGTGCAGCCCCTGAACACTATCAAAGGCTCCTCCAAATCAGCCTTTTTTCCAATTTCCTTGCAGTAAATCCTCATCAGGCCGAGCTTGGAGAAAATCATGAGCTTGAGCTCCTCTACGCTGATGTTCTTTTCGGCGGAAATCATTATGTCCGGACTGATATCCTGCTTTATGCCTTCAATCTCCTCCGCTGATGCCATGTCTATCTTGTTCACGACCACTATGCCGGGCATGTATTTCTTGTTTCCTTCCACGACATCAATAAGCTGGTCGGGGGTTATGTCCTCCCTGATTACGATGTCGGCATTCATTATCCTGAATTCCTTGAGCATGTCCACTATAGTCGGCTTGTCAAGATAGGTAAGCTGCACTGTTGTGCCGATGGAAACTCCGCCATGCGCGGTCTTCTTTATGGTGACATCGGGAGGGCGCTGGTTGAGCCTTATGCTTGAGTCATAGATTTCCTTTTTTATCTTGTCCACGCTTCCCGCGGTGAAGATGTCAACAAGCAAAATTGCCAGGTCTGCCGATGATGTAACCGAAAGGACTTCCTTTCCCCTGCCGCGACCGGATGCTGCGCCTTCAATGATTCCGGGAACGTCGAGGATTTGTATCTTTGCGCCTTCGTAGTACATTGTGCCAGGAATGCATGTAAGCGTCGTGAATGCGTATTGCGCGACTGCAGATTTTGCGTTTGTAATCCTGTTAAGAAGGGTGGATTTTCCGACTGACGGGAAGCCGACGAGTATAACGGAAGCATCTCCCGACTTTTTTACGGTAAACCCCTCTGTTTTTCCCTTTCCCGCAGAACGCCGCTGCTGGCGCTCCTTCAGCTGGGCAATCTTAGCCTTGACAAGGCCGACATGGTGCTGGGTGCGCTTGTTGTACTTTGTCTTTGCAAGCTCTGATTCCAGCTCCGCAATCCTTGAATGCACTTCCTCGCTCTTTGACTTTACTTCAGGCATACGACGATAGCATCAGGGATGATTTAAATCTCTTTGGATGATTAGGAATATTTAAATAGTTCCCGGAGAAAAGGGAAGCATGGCGGATATTGTTCTCTTCGTGGAGGGTGTCTTGAAGATATCCAGTGTTGTCCTTTCGCTGATTGCAGGCATAATAGCGATTTCCCTTTTTGCGGTGCCGAGGAAGGATGCCGCATTGAGGCCGTGGAAGGTTCTCATCTTTGTGCTGCTGTTTTTTGCGGTGCAGGAGGTTTTGGGCGCTCTAAGGGCATTTGAGATTTATGAAAGCCCTTTCCTGACGCATATCGTTCCAACAATCATACTTGGGCTTCTAATCAGGGCATTGATACTGCAGCAGAACCTGAATCTGGTGAGGGCAAAATGAACTTTGGGTACTGCCTCGGAGATGTTGCGCCGTATTACAACCTGATTTTGGTGTTAGTGGTAGGGTTCATGTTCCTCAGGCTGTTCTCGATGCAGAACAAGGGTGTATATCTTAAGCCGTGGAAGCTGCTTTTTGCTGCACTGTGCGTTTACATTATTGAGGAGTTTCTTACAGTTTTCAATGCTATAGGCATTGCGAATGTCCCCAGAATCATGAATGCTGTGCTTGAGATGATAATGGTGATACTTTTCATCTATATCCTGCTGCTCCAGAAGGAATACCTTGAAAGGAGGGCAAAATGAACCGGAGGGGATTGTCGCCGCTGGTGGCAACAGTGCTTCTCGTGGTGTTTGCGCTGATACTCGGGGTAATCACGATGAACTTCGGGCGCTCCCTGTCCGAGGAAAAGCAGGCTGGAGGGGAGAGCACAATAACGGTCAGCGTGTCTTCGCTTGACAATGAACTCAAGCAGGCTCAGATGGACTACATTCTCGGCAGGTTGACACTTGAGGAGTATCTTGCGAAGGAGCAGGAAGCGCTGGAGAAGATGCCCGGCAATTCAATGGCGCAGAAATAAAGAGTAATTCTGGCGGATTTTGAATGAGAAGTAGTTCTTAGGGGTGTTTTGTTTGATGAGCGAAGTGATTATAATAAACGAGAAGAAAGTGGCAGAAGAAGTGTAGTTCAGTATATAAATCCTTAAATATACAAATAAACCTCAGTTATTGAAATGCATGTAATTTATCAGCCACCGGTTGAGGGGAACAGGCATCAATACTCGTTTCCCAGTAATTCTAACGTCAATGCGGAGTTTGTAAGATTCCGTGATTACTGCGAGTCAGTTGGACCTCAGGAATTTGGTCGCATTCTCCAAAGTAAGGGGCACCTAGATGATCGTGTCAATGTAACACATAGAGGTTTGATGGTAGTTCCAGATGAAGGGACAAGCATGGCTCAAAAGTATCAAATTCGCCAGCAAATTATATTCTGCGCTACACACAGTCTTGTTGAATACCTCAGAGCACAAGAACCAAATGAAGAAGGTGATTTTGCAAGGGTGGATTATTGCGGAACTAATTATGCTTCAGACTCCCCTCTCGACCGTCTTGTTTCATTTTTCCAAACAAAAGCCCGGAGAGAGAAGGGCGAGATAGAATTTTGGTATACAAGAATTCACGAAATGGACAGAAAAGGGGAGAGCAAAGCGGTGATGGTCATAACCACCCCGTTTGGGGAAATTGACCCGTTACTTTTTGCGACAACTGAAATGTTAGCGGAGGGCAGTGTTTTAGCAAAAGCCTATAATGAGGTTATTACACCTTATAGAAGACAATTTGGAAGTGTCATTGAACCATTTAGAGGTCCAGAACAAGAGCAGTCAGACATACCTGGAGTTGTAACTGTTCAAGTTTGCGGCGGATATAGCCCTTTTAATGGATATGGTAGTCCAAATTGGCTTATTGGCGTAATTGCATTTGTTGATAGTTTACTACCTAACGTAATTGAATCGGATAAACTAGAAATACTTAAACAAGATATGGCAAGAATAAAAGATGCATCAACGAATGCAACACCTCTCCTTCTTGGAAAATGAGAGTTGCTAATCAGAGTTCGTGCCCCTTTCTCGTTGCCCATAAAAATTATTGAGTTTAACGACTGCATGCCTGTTCAACGACCTGAGGAGCGTTAGCGACGAAAGCGCAGCGTGGCTCGACACGAAGTGTTGAGAGTTTTGGGAAGGGCCCGATAATAATAAATACTGGATGTGTTTTTGATAATGTGTGGATGTAGAAAAAGAAACTAAAGAAAATTATGAAAAAGGTGCTAAATGGCATATTGAGAAGAGCCTGAAATATCGTGTAGAGATGTTCATTGATAAATTTGTTAAAGAATTACCGGGAAATAAAATTCTTGAAATAGGCGTAGGTGCTGGAAGGGATATAGCCCATTTCATTAAAAGGAATTTAGCTGTTGAGGGTGTTGATTATTCTTATGAGTTTATTGATCATTGCAAATCACTTTATCCAAATTTAAAATTCAAATTAGGCGATATTAGAGAAATTGAATTACCAAAAGAATATTATGATGGGATATGGGCATTTGCATCTTTATTAAATATGCCTAAAGAAGATTTGGGACTACTTCTTCCAAAATTAAGAAAAGCTCTTCGACCAAAAGGGGTTATCTTTATTTCATTGAAAGAAGGAGAAGGTGAGAGAATGGTTGAAGATATTGCTGGAAGAAGATTATTTAGTTTCTATAAAATTGAGGAACTTCAAAAAATGGTAGAAGACTCTGGATTTAAGACGATGTATACTGATAAAATGTCAGATTATAACCTTACAAATAAGAAAGTAGACAAAATAAAACCTGACTGGATTTTTTTATTAGCTCAAAGGACATAAAGGGCCCTTCCCAAAATTTTGTTTAACATCGGAGTTCCTGTTAGTTGCGTCGGAGCGAAGCGGAGACCAAAGATGAGTGCAACGTTGGGCGAAGCCCAAAAAACTCAAAGTCGAGAAAACGGCGTAATAAAATGAGAAGCATCATTCATTATAAAAATTAGGGGTCGGCTCTTCTAATTAACTTTTTAGTGGTAACATATAGTAAAGTTTATAAAGATTAGACTCATTCTATTCATAACATGGCTGAAACAATATCTTTGGAAGTAAAAGGAAAAGTTCCAGAAGCACTTTTGAAAAGGCTTTATGCGGAGGTTACTCCAGACTATGTAAGAGATTTACTTACAAGAAATGGAATGCCTACTGATGATGAAACTGTCGAGAATGTTACAACCTCTTATGTAAGTGGATTTCCAACACAAGATTTAGCGCTTAAAGCAGTTCAAATCGAAAGTGGAATGAAATTCTGGGGAATTGCAAGTGGTCATGCAAATAGACTTGAAAGGGTAGTTGTTAAATATCTTATTCTTGAGCATATTCAAGATGAATTAAAAAGGGTGGGCATTAAGTCTGAATTAAATATTGCCGATTTAAATCCTGAAACAATTGAATATATGGAACAAAGAAGGATGTTCAAAGATAAGTTACCCGAATTGAGAGAAGTTGCGGGGCGAAGAGGAAATCTTGAGAATGTGACTATTGGTGCTTATGCTGCTCTGCGAACACCAGTTTAATAAGAGTCGACCCTTTCTATAATTAGCCGTTTTCTCGATTGGACATAACATATGTGATCGCGGTTATACCCCCCCAGATAGGGACGAGTCCGAGTGCAACTTTCGACCGAAGGCTGACAGGCGAAGAGGTTTTGTGGGGCTATTTTTGTAAATGTGTTTCAATAATATTTAGTGCAGAATTATTTAATTTTTCGCCATAATGACTAAGGCATAAGTCTTTCAAGATTTTGATATCGTAACCAATATCGAATCCATCATATGCAGAGGCTAAAACGCAAGCATCGGTATCAATTCCACATAAAAATAATTTTGTAATGTTGTTGTTTTGTAAAAATTTTGTGAATTTTTTAGATTTGAATATGGAGTAAGTCGATTTTTCAAAAACATTATTTTTATTAACAAACTTGGAAAGTGTAGGATGAATATCAATATATGGAGAACTGGTACATTCTCTCCAATCAAGAATTTTGAAAAGATTAGAGTCTTCTTTATTGACAAATTTGGCAAATAACACAAAATCAAAATCGCTACCATCAATAAATTCAGCTATTTTTTGAGGCAAAATTTTTGTATTATCATTTACAAAATAATTTTGCACGTCTATTACAATTAAAGCGTTTTTAGCCATAATACAATTTTAATCGATTCCTTTTTATAAATCTATTCAAAAGGCGGCCGTAGAAAAGCTTGCGTATAACCCCCATTATGCGTATTTCTCAAGCAAAGAAACAATATTCCAGATCTGCGCTCTTGTGTATGGCTGGGTGTTCATGTCGTCCGCAATTTCGTCCATTTCGTTGAGGGCCTTGTTGACTTTTGACTTCAGCTCCTCATTTTTATTAAGAATCTCGGAAACCTTTCTCAGCTTTTCCTTGACATTTCTTGGCACGGTTGTGTCGGCGTCCAGCTCGGATATTGTGTGGATGATGCCCTTAACTTCGTCCTCAGCGCTCATTTTTTCAGTTCCGCCATTATCTCTGAACGCATCGATTCCGCCTTTTCCTTGAGCTGGCTCTCCTGGCGCTCGATTGACTTTATCCTAATCTGGGAAGATTCCTGCCTTGACTTAAGGTCCTTTATGATTTCATCCCTGTCCGATGCGACCATGATGTTTCCAACAATCCTGTATGCCTTTTCGGTCTTGGAAAGCTCGCCAAGCGCGGATTCAATCTCCTGGAGCTGCGCCTGTATCTGCTGCTTCTGGACGGAAAGTGCCTGAACGCTCTGCTCTACCAGCTGGAGCTGAGAAATCTTTTCTTCCGCTTCCTTCTTAGTTGCCATCTTTCACCTTCCTGATTTTCTCGTGCACAATCAGCAGTTTCAGCAGCGAGCTCACGGTAGCCCTTAGAGCCACTGGGTCCTGCGCAGCCATGATGACTTTCACGGTGCCGTCTTTTCTCTCAAGCTTCAATGACGACCTGTCGCGCTCGGAGACTTCAGGGAGAAGGCAGTTGAAAATGTCTTCGTCAATCTCGAGGGTGCATGCATATCTCATCGTGCCTTAATCTTGGTCATTACTGAGCGCGGCTTGAAAAGCATCTTTGAGCCGCAGTACGGACATCTCACCCTTTTTTTAACGTAGTCCTGGGATACCTTCTTGTTGCATTCAAAGCATTTGTATTCCATTATTCGACCTCTTCCGCGGTTATCCTTTTTTCGACAGTGTAAGCCTTTCCGGCGAATTTCGAGTTGCAGGCGCCGCATTTCCAGATTCCGTACGCAACCCTCTTGACCTTTTCCTTAAGGCAGAAGGGGCATCTCTGCTTCTTTCTGCGCTCTGCCTCGATCAGGGATACCTTTAGCTTGGTCTTTCTTCCGTATCTTGCGCCGAAGCGCTTTGTGGTAAGTGCCTGAATTTTCTTTGCCATTGTGAAATGGGGCTGCCCGGACTTTCATTAAGGGTTGCATTTCAGCCAGTTAAGTCCGTGGAATCGAAGATTCCACTTGACTGCCAGCGTGTGAAGCATCCGCATAGTTGTGGATGTGCTGGAAACTCGTTGTTTCCATCAGGTGCAGTCCCTCACGGCGCAGCCCTTACTTTCGAACCGAGATCATCCGCTCCCAAAGCGGAAAGGATAACCAGGTTACCCCACAGCCCCGATTCAGGCCATGAACTAAACGCTGGTTTTTAAAACTATAGGAAAAACCCCGCTTGATTTATAAATATTACTAGTACTTCCTTGAAAAACTTCTCGGAGGACGTAACGAGCTTCTGCCTCCAAAATCCCTCTGCTGGCGGAATGGCCTGTTTGAAACTACGTATGGCACCCTGGGAAAATTCGGAAGCTTCATCTGCTGGATGTTGAGGGAACTGTCATCGTAAATGACCCTGAAGTTATCGTGGTCCATGGGAGACAGAAGGGAAATAACCTTGCCAGCGCTTCCTGCGCGGGCAGTCCTGCCAATCCTGTGCACATACTCCTTGAGTGACCTTGGAATGTCATAGTTTATCACATGGGAGACATTTTTTATGTCCAAGCCCCGGGCAGCAACATCGCTTGCGACAAGTATGCCTACTTTCATCTGGTGGAACATGTCAAGGGCGTTTTTTCTCCTGTTCTGCGACAATCCGCCGTGGATTGCGTTTGCGTTAATGCCCTGCCTGTTGAGATTCCTGCTTACGGCATCAACCCGGTCGCGGGTGGCGCAGAATATTATTGCAAGCTCCGGCTTTTCCTGCTTAAAGATATGGACTAAGAGGGAAAACTTGTCGCGGGAATCAACGGCGTAGAACTCCTGATTCATCTTTCCCTTGTCGACGTAATCCTGGATTTTTACCTTTTCGGGCTGCCTCATGTAATGCCTGACGATGTCATGGATTTCCTGGGATATGGTCGCGCTGAAAAGGAGCGTCTGCCTTTCCCTAGGAATGGAATCAACTATGTGCTTGACATCGTCAATGAAGCCCATCTCGAACATCTTGTCTGCCTCATCGAGAACCAAAATCCTTATCTTGTGAAGATTGATGGAGCCCCGGCTTATGTGGTCCAGAATCCTTCCCGGAGTGCCAACAACCACTTCCGCGGATGGAAGCCTCTGAATCTGGGGGCCTATCGGAACTCCGCCGTAAACTGCGAGTATGCTGTTTCTCTTGTATTTTGAGAACTTGAGCATCTCGGTGCTTACCTGCTCGCAAAGCTCCCTTGTGGGAACAAGAATCAGGACCTGAAGTCCGGCGCCCCGGAACGTCTTTTCGAGGAGCGGAAATCCGAATGCGGCAGTTTTTCCGGAGCCGGTATGCGACTGCCCTATGACATCCTTGCCCTGCTGGATTAACGGGATTGTTTTTTCCTGAATTTCGGTCCATTCCTTGTAGCCCAGCTCAAGCCGGGCCCTTTCAAGCTCGGGCTGCAGAGTTATCTGTGTCATAAGTGTTCGGAATCCAACTAGTTTAAATGCTTTTCCCCAAATTTAATCATTTAACTGAGAAAAATGTTTCGGAGCATGATTTGCAGAAAGGATTAAACTCAAAGTTGTTGCTCTTGAGTTCGCGGCGCATTCTTTTCATTGCCTCGCCGTTCCATATGTCGTGGATGGTATCTCTGTTTACATTTCCAACCACAAGTTCCTTGCTGTAAAAAGAGCAGCATGGCAGAACATCTCCGTTTGCGCGGATAACCACCTGCTGCCAGGGCGAATTGCAAGCAAAGCTTTCATCCCTGCCTGAATTCTCGGGGCTAAGGTGCTCGGTGAATCCCCTCAGGACCTGGAAATTCTGAAATTCAACTATATCCACCCTCTTGCCCCAGAAATCCTGGAACCTGTCCATGTTTTTGGATGTGTGTTTGCTCAAAACGCAGGTGGCCCTTGTAATTGGGAGCTTAAGTCCAAGTTTCTTTTTCTGGCTCAGGAAGTAGTCTATGTTTTCAACGACCCTGTTGAAGTCGCCGCCCCTCACTTTTTTGTAAGTTTCTGCATCCGCGCAGTCAACGCTGAAATTTATTTTTGTGAGGCCCGACTTAAGAAGGCTGTCAGCGCGCTCTTTTGTGAGCAGGGTGCCGTTGGTTACGAGTATTATATCTATGAAACCGTACTTTTTTGCCATTGCAATCCTCAGCTCCAAGTCCGGAAGCAGCAATGGCTCGTCGTTGTTGTGGAAGGATATGGAGGGGCAGTTGTATTTGCTGGCCTCCGACAGAATCTTCTCGTACAGTTCCATGCTCAGGACTCCCCTGCTGTATTCATTTTTCAGATTCTCCTGGCCGTGGATGCAGTGCACGCATCTCAGGTTGCACTTGCCGGAATGCTCTATCTGGATGTATAATGGAAATGGCGTAACAATCTCCCTTTTGGAAGCTGACACCCAGGTTTTGCGGTATTCTATGTATCTGCTGCCCAATTCCCCGGCAAGAATGCTCTCTGTTGCATCTGTCCTGTTTCCAACAATCCTCTTAGGTGTTTCAGCCAAATTTGCCATGCTACATCACAGTTTTAATCTCCTCCTCATATGCTGCCTTCCTGAAAAAGTCCCTGATGTCCATGTACTCAGACATCTTCCTAAGGGTTACAAGCATGTTCTTGTGCCTGTACTGCTTAAGGAGAATTCCAAGAGCCTCCTTCTGCTCCTTTGGCGAATAGAGATGAACGCTGACATCGCGCCTGAACTTCTCCAAGCCGTCATAGCCCGACTTTCTCCATGCCATGAGGTCATATTTGCATGAAACATTCCTGTCCTGGAAAACATCTTCCTCTGAAAAGTCTATAATGGATTCGGACATAAAGTTAAGGATGTCCCTGATTGCAGAGGCATTTTCCCTGCACGCTGGAAAATTTTCTGTGGCGACCAAATACATGTAATCCTCAAATTCCTTTCTTGCCTCAAGAAGAACCCTGAATATGTACTGGCCGTTCATCTTGCCGTAGTTTCCATCCTTCAGCCACTGGAGATTTTCAGGCTTGCTGTAATGCGACCTCAGCTGCTCCGGGCTGTCAAACCATTCCTGCCTTGCGTCAATGCTGAACTGGCGGAAGATGTTTTTAAGTTTTTCTGGTGCTTTGGAGTCCGCGGATTCCGTCATCCTGGTTATGAAATCAAGAGGGTTGATGCCAAGAGACTGCAGATACTTCAGGAAATCATAATAAAACCGGTAATTCCACATGAACTGGATAAGCCAGTGTATGGGCCGGAAGTAAAGAATATCTGTTTCAGACATCGTTGGGAGCTCCCTTATGCCCTCCTCGGCTTCAAAGGAAACTATGCCGTCATACTGCCCAAATGAGTTGTCAATCAGCCTGAACTTTGTGGCGCACCTGAATTCGTTGCTTTCCCTCTTCATTGACATTTCCGAGCCCTCGAGGACAAGGCAGTTATAGCAGATGATGTAAGACACGTCCCAGTCAAACAGCATTCTCAATGAGTTAAGGTGGCTTTCCTTGGTCTCACCGGGCAATGCAAGTATGATTTCTGTGCCGGATATTCCTCCCTCGTGATTAACTCGGTCTATGATATCCTTGAAAACGGAAATCTGGATGTTGTGGCGCCTTACGTTCTGAAGAACTGTGTCGTCGAGAGACTGCAGGGATATTATGACATTAATGTTGTTGAGTATCTTTGCAATCTCGTAAAGCCTCGGCTGGTTTTTCGCCCAGTTCATGCTCACCCTTCTGGGATAGCCTGTTTTTTTCATCAGCTCTGATATGTGCCTCGCAATCTCAACATCTCTCGGAAGCATTCCAAAATTTGAGTCGGCAAAGATTAGTATGTTGGTCTTTTTTGCCCTTTCTGCAATATAATCAAGCTCCTTCTTCACCCTTTCAATGTCGAAGAATTCCATCTGGTTATAGGATGCAATGCACTGGCAGCAGTAAGTGCATGTAAAGCTGCAGCCGCGGTTGGACTCGACGATGGGAATGAGATTGGCTTCAAAGAACTCGTCCATCAGCCCGGTAAGGTATGGCGAGGGGACCTCTTCCATATTTTTTATTCTCGCTATTTTGGTGCCCACAATGATGTTTCCGTTAATATGAGAAATTACTCCTTCAATCGGCCTGCTGACATCAGACGGGCTGTTAAGGAGAACCCTGAGGAGATTCTCGAACGGAACCTCGCCCTGGTAGGGGACGTAGAAATCAACTGACGGATGGGAGTCAAAGAACTTCTTGTATCCTTTCTCTGTGTAATTTATGTTTGGGCCGCCGTAAACAACAACTGAATTGGGAGATTTGGATTTTACCCAGGCTGCAACGCGCATGTTTATATCTGCATTCCAGGTGTAGTTGCTGAATCCTACCATGTCGGCAGGCCTTTTGCTGAAGGCTTCCATGAAATCCTTGGGGTACTTGAACAGCCTCACTTCAACACTGTCGCCGAATTTCTTTTTTGACCATGCGGCAATGTATCCGATGTTCAACGGAAACATGTATGTGCCCGTTCCGAGGAAATTGTGGACGAGGTCACATAGGTATATTAGCATCATTCACCATCCTGTTGATTAGCTTAGCAACCCTTTCGCCTGCCCTGCCGTCAATGCTGTGCAGGTGGTCCTTGTTGTATTTTTCTATTCTTTTAAAAAGCATCTTTTTTTCTTTTTTGCCGTATAGCATGGTTTTCAGCGCCTTTTTTAACTCTTTCCTGTTTTTCGCGCCGAGGGCAACGCCGCATTTGACGCAGTCAATCTTGTCTTTCACGTCAAAGAAGTCAACAATAATCAGGGGCTTGTTCATAGCAAGGGCCTCCCATGCCGTGGTTGACCAGCCGGTAACCACTATCTTCGCCATGTCCATGAGCTTGTACAAATCGTATTTTGGGATAATGGCCATGCCCGACTTCAGCTTTTTCTTCATTCTTATCGGCCAGTCGGGGTTTTCGTCGGGATGAAGCTTCACAAAGACGAAGATTTCGTCCATCTCTTTCATTGCCTCGTCAAGAGCCTCATAAATCATCTTCTCCTTTTCGTCGTGCAGGTTCAATGATGTGTAAAGAACAATCCACTTGTTGCTGTAAACGCATGACTCCCATGCCTGTTCGACTGCATCCCCTGTTTTCTGAGACATTTCATCCACCACTTTTTGCTGTGCTTATAGTAAAGTGCAATAACCAAGTTCCAACATTTATGCACTTTACTATACCAGCAGAGCGCACAAGTGTTCATAAATTAATGCGATCTGCTATGTAAATCCACTTTTATAGGGACATCGCATTCCTTTTTAATGATTTCTATTCTTCCGTTATCCCAACCATTATAAAGAAAAAGGTCTCAAACAGCGCAATGAGGGCAATTCTATTTTGCGCGATGGTTGTTTTACTTGCCGGATGCGCATCTGTAAAATATACTCCGATTGCTGAAAGGGGCTCTGAGGTGTACGGGGTTTTTCTGGACCAGGGGCTGGTGTTGGGGAAGGGCGGAGATACATTTGACATCAGGGTTAGGAACAATGACGGCGATGGGGAGTTTGAGCTGAGAATAGAAAAGGAGAAGACAGCATCAGGCAATGACCTTGATTTTGTGATTGATGAGCCATCTTTTTCCCTTGCGGGCAGATGGGAGAAGAAAGTAAATGTGGATGCAAGGCCCAGGATAATTGAAGGGTACAGCTATAAACAAGACTTCTTTCCGGTAAAGGTTACTGCGCTGAAGAACGGGCAGCCGTTCAGCGAGGCGAATGTAATCATAACTGTCGAAACTTCTGGGTGATGTTTCATTACTTTATAGTGATGATAAACCGAAAGGTTTTTAAATCTTCCTTTTATCCCCTGTATCATGGCAGAAACTATTGACAGGAAGCTTGTATACAGCAGAAGCCGGACCCCTCATCACGAGATGGACTATATATTTACAGTGTACAAGGAGCCGGTAAAAAACGGCCCAACTTCTATTGAAAGGGAATCCCAGAGATTTGCGGATGCCGTTGGAAGACTGTCCCGGGAGGGGGAGCTTACGCTTGAGTACAGAATTGATGTATTCTCTTATGTTAAAATGGGGGAGATTGTTCTTGGCGAAGTGAAGGAAAGGACGGTGAAGGTCAACTCTTACATGTCAAAAATGGATGAGGACGGCAATGCAGAAACTCGAAAATTCAAAGGAGATATCAGTTCATTGAGCCAGCTCTATGGGGATATTCTGGAGGAAAAAGAAAAGATGCTTCTCCCGGGGAAAAATCATACTTCTTTCGGCCCGACATTTGAGGAAGAAGCAAGAAAAGCAAAATATATAACAGTAGATTCCCACTCAATCCATATTTCAGTGATGGCAGTCTATGCCCAACCGCGAAGTTATACAAGCGGGGAAATAGAGGCAATAGACCCCAGTGAGCTGGATGAAGGGAAGCATGGTTCTATAATAGCTAAGGTTGACCTTAGGAATATAGTAGAGGGTGCAGTGCCTGGAGAAGAGGGAGATAAAAAGGCAGCAGCTTCTGGCGATGACGAATCAGTTGAGCAGGGAACACCTGTTGAAGGGGTGCCGAAAGATGACTCGGAGTTATCAAAGGCAATATTTAGGACACTTTATGGAAATTAGAGATGAAAATGCTAGAACAAATCATGGGTTACTGCAGAACACATTGCCAGCAGGATGCATACGCCTCCTTGAAGATTGGCGGTTCTTTGGTCGAGTTGAAGGATTCTTTTTACAATGACTTAGGCGGATACAGGAGAGGCGAAAAAGGAATGACGCTGATTGAGCTTCTTGTTGGCGTGGGGATAATCAGTGTCTTGTCGGCAATTGCTATTCCCAATCTGCTTGGGGCAAGGGAGAAGGCAAAGAAGGCTGCGTGCGAGGCTCTTATGGATCCTGCAAGGAGCGAGCTGTCAAACAGGCTTGATACAGCAATATCCGAAGGCATTGGTGATGGATACACCGCTGCTGGGGATTTTAGTGAGGGGCACGAAGAATTGAATCCAAGGAATAAAAGCCAGAACGCTTATGTGAATGTCCAACAGGAGCCAATTGCAGCAACAGGCAACTTGAGGCCGGATGACTGCCAGATTTATATTATATCCAAACCAGGAAGAAATGTCATTGCGCTAATTCAGAATCTTAACGGCAGAACCTATAAGATAGTGATTAAGAATAATTAGTTTTTTCTTTGCCAACCACATAATTGGTGAATATTTATATACTTTCACAGTATATCCGACCCTATGAGGAAAGCATTCTTAATACTGTTGGCGGCAATGCTGTTTTTAGTATCATGCGCTCCACAGCCTGTAGCTTGCACCCCGGAAGCAAAAATATGCCCTGACGGAACTGCTGTTGGGAGAACATTGCCAAACTGCGATTTTGCTCCGTGCCCTGAGAAACCGGCTGAGCCTCCGGTGGAAAAGGCAATAATTCCTGAGGTTATAGTTGCTGATACTGATATTGTTGGCAATGCAATTACAATTGCCAAGATTACTGCTGCAGAGCCGGGATGGATAGCAATACATTCGGACGACAACGGAAAGCCGGGCGCAGTTGCAGGCTACAGCCATGTTGGAAAAGGGGAGAGCACTTCTGTAAAGGTGGACTTGAACCCTAAAACAATAACACCTATACTGTATGCAATGCTCCACGTTGACAGGGGAAAAGCTGGAGTTTATGAGTTTCCGGGCGATGATGTTCCTGCGACTGCTGACGGAAAAGTTGTTAATGTCGGGTTTGCGGTTGAGGTTCCTGAAACAGTTGGGACAAAGGAGTTTACAATATTGGCAGACGACACAGAGTTTTCTCCTGAAAAAATAACTGTAAGCAAAGGTGACAAGGTGAAAATAACCTTCAATTTCAATGACGGAAAGATTTATTACGGCGGCCTTGACATAAAGAGCGATTACTTCACTGTGAATTACGCCAAAAGCGAGCCGAACTCGAAAACTGTCGAGTTTACTACAGAAAATTCATTCACATTCACTTCTTACTGGCCGTCATCGGGAGTCAGGAAAGCCGACGGAAGGGTTGAGGTTAGTTAGGACAGAAATCCCTATTTTGACGCAAGATTTTCCAGAATCTGAAGGGTGTTTCCCATCAACGTTTGGTATAATTTCTGAATGGCAGGATTTGGCATAGATGAAATGGGGGGTGAACTTGTTGTTATGGAACTGGGGGTTATTGGTTCCAGTGATAAAACACCATACACCTTCAAATTAGGGTCCAAAGATACCTTTTCCCCGCCAATGCTGATCTTAAAGCTTGCAGGCACTCCAGTTAGGCCCACTTCACTTGCCTCAAAACCAATGGGGAATTGTGAAATCTGGGAAGGGGTGTATGAAACGTTCAAGCACGTAGGGCGTTTATAGCATCCGTACATTGGTTCTTTCAGAATGTAGTCAATGCTGCCCTTCCCACTCTTTGTTCTTACATCACTTACTGTAATTTCGATACCGCCGCCATCCGGCAATGCTTTTTTGAACTCAGCCCAATAAGAAGGACTCCATATAAGTCTAGCACTTGAAAAACTGTCTGGCTCTTCGTCTTCATCATCGTGATACTCTCCATTCATAAGAGCGTATCTCGCTATTGCTTTAGAAATATCCTGTGCGCTTGGCGCTTCTGTTTCTTGTTTTAATGCTAGGGATGACTTTGTCATGATTGAAATAAGGTAATCTCAACACGTTTAAAAATCTTTGGAAAAATCCTGTCAAGAAATTATGTCTGGGGCATCAGATGTCTTACTTTACTCTGCAACGCACAATGTTCCAGCTTTGGCCTTCAACAGAAAGCCCAAACCTTTTGTTAAATACCCGTTCAATCCTTTCCAAGTCGTTCCTCCTGATAAAAAACCCGGGCTTGGATGATACAGTATAATTCATCTGCTCGAGCCACCTTTCCCCATTTGGGCCAACGTCGAGATATTTGGCGATTTCGAAGGAAAAAGTCGGAGAACGTGGTTTTTCTTCTGAAACTGATATAGCCATATCACCTAACTCGAAGGGCCTGGAATCCAGCTTCCAATATCTCACATTATGGTCGGATGGGGATGGGTGCAGTTTAATCGCTGGCACCATGTCCTCCTTTCTGTTGTAGCCTCCCTCTGGATAATTATCAACAAGGACTTTTCCCTCAATGCCCAAATCCCGGATTGCGCTGGAAATGTCGTGACTTGCAATATCCCAAAGGACATTTTCAATCTTGCGTGCGCCAACAAAATGAACGCTTGTGAGTGCTCCAGAGCTGAACTGGCCCACGGCAAAATACTTCTTATTATCTTGTACAACATTCCCAATTCCAACCTCTTCTAGCTGCCCCAGATTCTCACCGACCGCTTGATGGGCCGCATCGAGAACAAGTTCGTAAATGGTGCTGGGGGTTGATTTCAGTGGAACTGGAGCTGAAGCATATGCTAATGCCATGGCAATGCTATCCACTAAATGTTTGTGCCTGTATTTAGGTAATAAATCACCTTTCCAACAGTCAAGACGAGCGCCTAATTTAACAGAAATCATGGCTGTACCTGTAGATTGGGCAGGAATGTATCTTGCATCTACAGATAAATTTTCCCCCACTTCTTCAACAGAAGCCCTTGTAGTCCTGTATCCATCCTCTTCTCTGTGCTCTATGAATTGGGCGTATCTTATCCTTAGGAAATCCGCGGTTGCGCGCGCAGCACCATCAATAATAGCATTACTGTGCGCTGGGAGAAAGTCTGGGTAAAAACCAATGCCGTTGGCGGTAAGTACATCATCTGGGCGTTTTAAGAGGTTGGTAATCTCAATGAATCCATTTACGTCCGGGATGTACAGGCTGGTAGAAAAGGGAATCTTAACCTGACTGACTTCTACAACATCTTTGGAAGGATGCATACTGCGTGTGAAGTTTGTTCTCTTAATAAATATTTGTCTACTTGGGCATATATCTTCTCATCGACAGTGAATTTGTCACAACGCTTACTGAAGAGAATGCCATTGCTGCTCCTGCAATTACCGGGCTTAGAAGGAAGCCGGTCAATGGGTATAATATCCCTGCTGCTACCGGAATTCCAACTGTGTTGTAAACAAATGCCCAGAATAAATTCTGCTTGATTTTTTTCATGGTGTACTTGCTCAGCTTGATTGCCTTTCCGACATCCCTCAAATCGTTTCTGATTAACACCATGTCTCCGGACTCAATTGCAACATCCGTGCCTGAGCCAATTGCAATTCCGATGTCTGCCTGGGCAAGCGCAGGAGCATCATTAATTCCGTCGCCGACCATTGCAACCTTCTTTCCTGCGCCCTGAAGCTTTTTTATCTCTTCGGATTTTTCATGGGGCAGGACTTCCGCAAGGACTTTTTTAATGCCAACCTGCTTTGCAATTGCTTCTCCCGTACGTTTGTTATCCCCCGTTATCATAACCACTTCGAGACCCATTCCCTGAAGCTCCCCTATAGCTTCCCTTGAATGCTCCTTCAGAGCATCTCCGATTCCCATGACACCGATAACGTTCTTGTTTACTTTGACGATGACAGCTGTAACCCCTTTGTTTTCAAGATTTACAAGCGCAGTTTCGATTTCCTTCTCCTTGACAGGTATTAATTTTCTGTTTCCGAGGCAAATTGCGTCTTTTTTGTAATGCGCAATAACTCCCTTGCCTGTAACTGAATTGAATTTGCCTGGGTCCGGGATGTTCAGCTTCTCCTTTTTCGCTTCATTAACAACAGCTTCGGCAAGCGGATGTTCAGAGCGCTTTTCCGCAATTGCCGCATACCTAAGCACGTCAGATTTTTTTGAGTTTCCAAATGGAATGATGTCGGTAACTTCGGGCTTTCCGATTGTTATAGTGCCTGTTTTGTCGAATACTACTGAATTAATCTTCTGGGCTTTCTGCAATGCTGACGCGCTTTTGATTAGTATGCCCAATTGAGCGCCCTTTCCCGTGCCCATCATAACAGCAGTTGGTGTTGCAAGCCCCAAAGCGCAGGGGCATGCAATTATCAGCACGGCAACGAACACTGTAAGGGAGAGCGCAGGATTAATAAAATACCAAATCAATGCGGAAATTACTGCGATAATGAGGACAGCCGGAACAAAGTAAGCGGAGATTTTGTCTGCAAGCTGTTGTATAGGTGCTTTGGAGCCCTGCGCTTCCTCCACAAGCCTGATAATCTGGGAAAGCAATGTTCCTTCGCCAACGGCAGTTGCCTTAAACCTGAAAGTGCCTGTCTTGTTTATGGTTGCTCCAATAACCTTTGAGCCCTTTTTCTTCGCAACGGGCATTGGCTCTCCGGTAACCATGCTCTCGTCAACATATGAATTGCCGTCTGCAACAATGCCGTCAACTGGAATCTTCTGCCCGGGCTTTACAACTACAATGTCACCTGCAACAACCTGCTCTATGGGAATCTCAACCTCTTTTTTGTTTCTTACAACAATTGCAGTCTTTGCCCTTAGCCCAAGAAGTTTCTTTATCGCTTCGGATGTTTTCCCCTTTGTTATTGCCTCAAGGTATTTTCCGAGAAGTATGAATGCTATAAGCAGGGCGGCAACCTCAAAGTAGAGGTTTTCATGGGTGAAATTCGGATTCCCCGACCAAATCATGAATGATAACACAAGCGAGTAGACATAGGCAGTTCCTGTGCCCAGCGCGACCAATGTATCCATTGTTGCCGTTCTTGACCTTATCACTGCAGAAATGCCGCGGGTGAAGAAGATGGAGCCTGCAATCATGACCGGAGTTGCAAGGATGAACTGAACCAGCGCATGGTTGGTTTCTATAATTTCGGGAAGGGGCAGATTAAAAAATAAGGAAATCATTGAGATGTAGAGGAGGGGTATGGAAAGCAGCACCGCAACTGCAGTTCTAATCTTCAAATTCCTGATTTCTTTTTGCCTTTCAATCTTTTCGGTGTCAACCGCTTCTGCTTCAACTGGCTTGTAGCCCAAAGAAGATATTGTGTCTTTTATTTTTGCAGGCGTTATAACGGACGGGTCGTAGGTTATGGCGGCTTTTTCGGTAATCAGAAGCTCTTTTGAGATTACCCCCCTGAGATTTTCCAATCCACCGCTGATGGTAGAAAGGCAGTGGGGGTTGTCCATGCCGATGATGCGAAGCCTTAATACTGCGGAATTTGGCTCTTCAGAAATAACCTTGTATCCTGTGCCTTTAATGGACTGCTCGAGGATTTTTCTTGAGGCTTTGGACTCATCGTATTCCACAACTGCCTTTTCGCTGGCAAAGTTTACAGACGCCTCTTTGACGCCTTTTACCTTTTTCAGGCCCTTCTCTATCCTGTTCGCGCATGACGCGCAGTGCATTCCCGATATTTTTATGATGTCTTTTTTCATGATTTCACCCAATGGCATCCCTTGCATTTTCCTTTCATTTCATGTCCCTCCACCTAACGCCCCTGCAGCCGCACTTTGACCGGTGGTAGGTTTCAACGTGCCTGTCTATGAGCTTAAGCAGGGGCACCATGATTTTTGGCTCAAGACTATACTGCATTGATTTTCCGTTCCTGCTGCCAACCACAAAGCCGTTATCCTTTAGCGCGGTAAGGGCGTGGCTGACACGGCTCTGCTCGTATCCCAGCTTCCTGCTTACATCGTTGACTGCCAACGGCCCCTTGCTCAGCAGGTTTATTATGCTGAGCTTGCATTCGTCCGCCATGGCGTTGAAGAAGCTCTTATATGATTTGCATATCATATGAATCTATTATCATATAAACTATATAAGCTTTTCGCTTTTTTGGTCTCGGCAATGGCTTAAGCGAGAAGGGGCGTTCGGGGATTCGTGCGCCGTAACTGTTATTGCCTGTAGAATTCCGAAATCTTCCTCTTTGCGGAGTTGATGTGCCTGCATGTTTTCTGCTCCCGGGATGCAAACTTATCAGCCTGTACCTCGTCCATGTTAAGCTCGGATGACAGGGAGTGAAGCCTTGATAATGGGGAAACTGCAGATATGAGATAGGAAGAGAACTTCGTGAAGGAGGAATTGTTTCTTATATGCCCGAGCTCGTGGAGCAGAACTGCTTCTGTTTCTTTCTTCCCAAGAATATCTGTAAGGCCAACAGACATGAATATAGATGGCCTGAAAAATGAAGTGGAGAATGCAACCGGCTTAGGGGTTTTCAGGTGGAATACTTTCGGGGTT
>JACQSR010000028.1 GCA_016211215.1 Candidatus Woesearchaeota archaeon | reverse complement strand
ACCATATCCATCCTCAGCTTGTAGATGGGGCTTGTGAAGTGCATGGTTTCCTCCAAATCAACTCCAAGCTCCTTGAATGCGTAGCCTATGCTTATGGCGCTGAAGTGGGTCATTCCCTGGATTATGGCCATCATCTCGTCGTGCCTTTCAGGGGTTGTAATCCTGACCTTTGCACCCGCCCTGCTGAAAATATGCTTTGCCCACTTGAACCATTTATCGCCCCTTCCCGGAGTAAGAACCATAGTCTGGTTCCTTATGGTGGAGACGCTTGGGCCGAATACAGGGTGCATTCCAAGCACATTTGCCTTTGAGTGCTCCAGCATCGCACGTACTGGCGCAGACTTCAATGAAGTAAAGTCGGTAAGAAGGGAGTCTTCCCTGACAAATGGGCCGATTTTCTTTATTACATCTACTGTTGCTTCTATCGGCACGCACACGATTACAACATCGCATGTTTTTGCGCATTCCTCCATTGAAATAGAGGTATTCCTGCCGGAAATTACGACTTCAAAGCCGCGAAGCTCAAAGAACCTTTTGAACCACTGACCCATCAATCCGGTGCCGCCTATGATGCCTATCCTCATACTGAGAATGTGCTAAAGGTTTGTTTATAAAGATAATTAAGATTTGGGCTCTGTCCTGAAACTCGCTTACGCTCGCCTTTAGCAGCTTCTCGCTTGCAATATGGTCTGCGGTAACCGACATTCTCCGAAGGAGCCACGAAAAATTCCGATTTTCCTAGTTGCGCTCACTTCGTTCGGCAACCAACCCTCTTGTCAGCTTGCATCACTTTTAGAAAGACTTTCAGGACAGAGCCGAAGATTTGCTGAAATTGCCGGAAAGATAAGGCCATTTTAAGATTATCTTAATAAACTCCTGATTTTCACAACCGGCATGAAATTCAAAGGCCTCGAACTCGACAGGTTTCAGGAAGAATCCATTGAGGCAATACACAAGAACCATTCTGTCGTGGTCAGCGCACCAACGGGCTCGGGAAAGACGCTGATTGCAGATTTCATTATAGAAAGGGACATTAAGGAAGGAATAAATGTGGTCTATACAGCGCCAATAAAGGCGCTGTCAAACCAGAAGTTCAAGGAATTTTCATTGGCATACGGGAAGGATAAGGTTGGCCTGCTTACAGGCGATGTGGTAAAGAACCCTGACGCTCCGTTGCTTATAATGACTACCGAGATATACCGGAATCTTGTCATTCAGAACGACCCAAGGATGGCGAATGTTTCATACGTGATTCTGGACGAGATACATTTCATAAATGACATAGAAAGGGGATATGTATGGGAGGAGTCAATAATCTTTTCCCCGCAGCACATCAGGTTTTTATGCCTCTCCGCGACAATACCTAATGCAGCGGAATTTGCCGAATGGATATGCAGGATAAAGGGGCATAAGGTTGAGGTCGTAAGCCATCCAACGAGGCCGGTGCCACTGCACAAGCTATTCTATGACGAGGAGCTTGGAATTACAACACTTGCAAAGATAAGGGAAATTGCAGGCATACCCCACTACAGGCACGGAAGAAGGCAGAACGCCCACAGGCCAAATCATGTGCATCTCATCGAGGGAATAAGCGACAAGCTGCCGTGCATTTTCTTCTGTTTTTCAAGGGCTGTATGCGAGAGGCACGCGTCTGAGCTTGCAAAGAGGAAATTATTTTCGCATGACGCGGAAATTGCGGGATTCATCAGGGAAAAGCTTCGGGGCGTATCCGGGGATGTTGGAATGCTGCAGTCAACAAGGACACTGAGGGAGACATTGCCCTGGGGAATCGGGTACCATCATGCGGGCCTTCTGCCTTTGCTCAAGGAGATAGTTGAAGAGCTTTTTGCAATGGGCAAAATAAGGGTACTCTACACAACGGAAACATTTGCTGTGGGAATAAACATGCCCGCAAAGACTGTGTGCTTCGACTCATTGAGGAAATTTGACGGGGCGTCATTCAGGAACCTGAGTTCAAAGGAGTACTTCCAGATAGCAGGCAGGGCGGGGAGGAGGGGAATTGACAAGGAAGGATACGCAATCGCAATGGTTGACAGGAGGGATTTTGACTACGGCAAAATCAGCCATTTCACCTTGAGAGACATTGAGCCGATACGCTCCCAGTTCAGGCTGTCCGTGAATACTGTGCTGAACCTGATAAAAAAGCATGATGAGGAAACCATCAGGGAGATAATTGCAAAAAGCTTCCACGCATTCCAGCATCACGGAAGGGATGATGGCTACAGGTCTTTTCAGAACCTGAGAAATACCCTCGCAAGGATGGGGTATATAGAGGGGAGCAATTTGACTGAAAAGGGGGAATTTGCGTCAGGAATTTATGCTGAAGAAATACTGATAACGGAGATATTTGCAACTGATTTCTACAGGGAACTGAATGAGTACCAGATGCTGATGATGGTTGCAGCTGTATGCTATGAGGGGAGCGAAAGGGTGGAGTTTCGCAAGACATTTCCAAACAAGTTTTTGCATGACCTGAGGAAACTTGTGAGAAGGCAAGGCTATTTACAGAAGGAAAAACGGTTTGAATCCCTTGAAAATATCACGAGCCTGGTTCATCCATGCTATCACGGAGCAACAATTTTCGGGATTCTGAACAACACAAGCCTGCTTGAAGGGGACATAATACGCCTGTTCAGGCAGATTATTGACAGGATGGGCCAGGTAAGGAACGCAACTGCGGATGAAAGGCTGAAAGGAATGATGAAAAGCTGCCAGGACATAATACTTGCCTCAATTCAGAATATTGACGCGCCGGAATGGGAGCCGGATGAACTTAGCGCCTAAACACCCTTATTTGCCTATAATCTCTTCAACCTCTTTTTTGCCTTTGTCCAGTTCTTTCCTTTGCTCTATATCTTCCCTAAGCAGCAAAGCCTGGAATTCTCCCACATGAGTCTTTTCCTCCCTTGCTATTTCCAGGAGAATTTTTTTGATGTTGCTGTTTTCAGTTATAGCAGCCATCTGCTCGTAGAGGTTTATGGCGTCCAGCTCTGCCAATACGCCTACCCTGAGAATCTCCCTGTCCAAATACTCCTTTTTTACCTTCCCAAGATTTGTTGGAATTGCCGATAACATTCCTGCACCCCCATTTAACTTCTGCTAACCATCTCCTGCTTCATCATTGCATCCGCCAAAGCAAGAATCATCATTGCCTCCACAACAGGGACTGCGCGGATTGCAACGCAGGGGTCATGCCTGCCTTCAACCCTGATTGTTTGTTTTTTTCCGCTTACATCCACTGTTTCCTGCTCCTTAAGTATGGAAGATGTTGGTTTTACCGCAACTCTTGCCAAAATCGGCATGCCGTTGCTTATGCCTCCTAAAATTCCCCCTGCATTGTTTGTGACAGTTATTATCTTGTTTCCTTTCTTTGCAAAAGCGTCGTTTGACTGCGAGCCTTTCATCCTTGCCGACTGGAATCCTGCGCCAATCTCAACCCCCTTTACTGCGGGAATTGACATCAATGCCTGGGCTATTGTTGCCTCCAGTTTGTCGAACACGGGGTCACCTAAGCCGGCTGGAACATTTTCTGCAACAACTTCAACAATGCCGCCCAAGGAATCGCCTTCACCTCTTGCTTTCAGAATTGCCTTCTCAATTTTCTTTGCGGCTTCCTTGTCAGGGCAGTTTACCGGATTTTTTTGAATCTCAGCGTAATCTATCTTTTTTGCAGCTATTCCGCCAACTTCCTTAACGTAGGCTGTAACCTTTATGCTTTTTTCCGCGAGAATCTTTTTCGCAATTGCCGCTGCAGCAACCCTCATGGCGGTTTCCCTTGCAGAAGCCCTTCCTCCTCCGCGATAATCATAGATTCCGTATTTTTTCATGTAGGTGAACATCGCATGGCCGGGCCTGATGAGACTCTTTATTTTTTCATACTTTGAGGAATCAACGTCCCTGTTGTAGATAATCAGCGAAATTGGAGTGCCGGTTGTTTTTCCTTCGAAAACCCCGGAAAGGATTTCTACTTTGTCTTCCTCTTTTCTTGGGGTGACTATGCTGCTCTGGCCCGGCTTTCTCCTGTCCAGTTCTTTTTGGATGTATTCCTCGCTAAGCTCAATTCCGGGCCTGCATCCGTCAATAACTGCGCCAATTGCCTTCCCGTGAGACTCGCCCCATGTTGTAACGCGGAAATATTTGCCGAATGTGCTGTAGCTCATTGATTTGAATATACCTGCAATGTTTTTAAGGTTTGTGAATTCAAATGACTGTTTTTAAAACTCGTTTTTCTTCCGGAAAAAAGGCGTATGAATTTATTAAGGAGTGATTCCACCCCTCTGCGACGTTTAAGATTTACCGGACAGAGGCTTTTGAGCGTGGTTTTTCCGAAAGACTTAAATATGTGCATTCACATATTTATTTGTGGGTGATATTATGGGAAACATAACTTTGGCAATTCCGGAAGAGGTCCGCAAAGAGATGAGGCATTTTTCAGAAGTAAAGTGGAGCGAAGTGGCCAGGAAAGCGATTGTAGAGAGGCTTGAGACTCTGAAATTAGCTGAAAGTTTAGCAAAAAAGAGCAAATTAACCCAAAAGGATGTTGAAAATTTCAGCAGGAAAATGAAGTCGGAAGCCTCCAAGAGGTTTCTTGCATGAGGATAATTATAGATTCGAACGTCTTGTTTTCTGCGTTAATCAAGGATATAAAAAGGAGTAATGTCTCCTAAAAGAATGCACCGGCGCGCCTATTTAACTTAAATTTTATTTCACTCCTTTTATAACTTCATTCGCCTGTTGCTCTACTGTTAGCTTGTCAGTTTTAATGATATAATCTGCAGCAGCCTTGTACTTGGGATTTCTTCGCTCAAGGACTTCAGCAACTTCTTCGGTAAACGATTTTCCTGTCAGGCTTGGCCTTTCTTTGGAGTGCTTGATTCTTTTTATGATTGTATCAACACTGGCTGTAAACCAGAATACCTTTCCGTTCTTCTTCAGCAGTGGAATGTTTTCATCGCGCTCTATAATTCCCCCGCCGCAGTCTATCACGCAGTTGTCGAGCTTTGAGACTTTTCTGACAATCTGGGTTTCAACATCGCGAAATTTATCCCAGCCGTTTTCCTCGACAAACGCGCTTATTGTCATCCCAACTTTCTTTACAATCTCCTCGTCTGTAGAAACCAGCTTCATTTTCAGCTTATCTGCAATAATCCTTCCGCATGCAGATTTCCCTGTTCCGCGGTAGCCGATGAGGATGAGGTTCATGGGTTTTCAGAAAAAGTTGAGGTTTTTAAATCTTGGCGTAATCCGTCACATGGATTAAAACGTGTTGAAATTTTACCTTGTGATTTTTGAGATAGAAATCCATCTTTCGACCAACATCCTCCAGCGTAGCATCCGCTGCTATTACGGGGTCCACTTTATCAAGGCAATATATTGCGAGCCAAGTTCCCGGAGCATAACTATTTTCCCTTTCTTTAAAACAGAGGTAATTTCTCACATGAAACACGAGGTCCAGATTTCCAGCCTTCACCATCTCTTTCTCCTCTTCGGTAAAATCCGCAGAAAGAATATCGCTAAGCTCTTCAGCTTCTATGCCTTTCAATCCATCCGGCTGTATGTCTTCCCTGCTGAGCTTTGGCATGGCTTGGGTGTAGCGTGCAAGTATATAAAAATTTGTATGGCTGTTAATATACTGCCTGGTTATAGAACCTAACGCTTTTTATCCTGTCGTTCAGCTCATCTCCGCCGATGTAGGGCAGGTCACGGATATTGTCGGTGTTCTGGTGGATTGGCTTTCCCCTGAAGGGAACTCCGGTTCCAAGCTTAATCCCATCAAGGTAGAAAGTAATCCTTTTGTTCTTCAGCTGGACGCTGTATTTGTGCCAAGTATTATCTCCAACTTCAAAAGGCAATGAAGCAGCTTCCAGATAGTCGGACATATACTTGTCCCAGATTTGGAATTTAAGCTGTCCTGCATCAATAAAGAGGAAATACCTGTCCTGGTTGAAAAAGAGTGGCGTATAGAGCATAGGGTTGTCCAGCTGGGCTTCAACCTCCAATGTAAACTGGCCTTCATTTCCGAAGTAATCGGCTGCCGAAAGCAAAATCTTCGAGTCAGGGCTGAACTGGCCAACAAACCCTCTGGCGGGGTCTTGAACAATCTCAACGTTTGTCACTTTTATCGGCAGGTTGAAAACTTTATCAATTGCCCCATAGCTGTCAAACTGCAAGTCAAAGCAAAGCCCATTGCAGTTGTAGTTCCTCGGCAGGCAGAATCCGCCTTTATCTGTCGCAAATTCAAAATTCTCCGAAATGCTCCATGAGCTTTCATCAAAGAATTTGTTTTTGCAGTAGGAGCCGTAATAGTTAGGAGTCCAGTCCGGCTGGAAATTAACCTGCCAGATAAATTTGTGGGACGTCATTGAGGTTGGCGGGTTTTGGATTGGCATTATATCCTCATAATGGTCGCGTGGGTCAACAGGATTGACTTTAGGCCATATCTCGCCGCCAATGCAGCTCTCCCCTTCGCACGCGCATCCGGGGTCGGAGCAGTCGCATTTTCTTCCAAAGCAATAGGAAACCCAGTCTGAGTCCTGGGTGTATGGCTCAAATGGCCTCTCATTAAACATCGGGATGGTCCTTCTATAGGAGTCTGGGAGATGGGTATCCGCCCTTACGACGCCGTCAATTACATGTTTCTGGTCATAGCAATAATGGCTCGGGATATTTTCTTTTACAAGGCTTTCGCCCTCGATAACTTTGCTTCCGACAGCCAAGTAATCCAGGCCGAAAAGGTAGCCCCCACCCTGCGAACCTTTGATTCTTACATTTAGAGAGTGTTCTCCGGCATTAAGGTTGTAGGTGCCCAGGGAGATTTCACCAGAGGGAATAACTGATGGATTAAACAGGTCAATTGTAGTAATCGGCGGTAAAGTGTTAACCATGAAATCAAATATACCATAATCTCCTGCTTTTGTGAACCTTGCCTTGACATCGTAACTCCCGCTCGTGGGGACGTCAAATTTTAGGCTAAGAGTATCCCCAATTTCTCCGTTGCGCCACCAAAGCTGTGCGCCATTGCTCCATGAGCCCTCAAAAGGCGTCATGTCCTGCTTTTCCAGCCAGCCGCCAGTTTGGGTAGTTGGACCGCAGTAATCGCTTGCATCAATCCTTCCCGGGTCGTCTCTGTATACGTCAGTGAATCTTGAAGGGCCCATGTGGGCTAAGTTTAATGAGTGCTGCAACTCATGGCCGAGCACAGGAATAATATGGCTTGCAGAAAGGGGTTTTGTTGGCGATTCCATTGCAGTCATATGAATAATCTCAATCCCGTTTGTCATCCTGCAGCACCATCCGACGTATGACTGTATCAGGAGCCCTGCATATTCCGATTCGTATGGCGGATATGGGTTGGTCATCACAAGTGCAAAGTCTGAAGAGGCAAAGTCAACACCCTGATTTCTTGCTGCCTTGAAGTAATATTCGTCTATTGCATCAGTTGTAGTCGGATAGCCAGTCGGGCTGTCCGGAATCTCCACGGCGAAATCTGGATGCCCCATGGTTACGTTTATAGGATGGAATCTCGGCACAATCCTGAACGACTTGTCAGTCCAGCTGTAAACCAAATCAGAGAATTTCCAGATGTACGATTCCAGTTCCTTCTGAGCCGCCGGCAAAAACACGGATTTAACACACACCTTAACGCCCCGGGTAACTCCATATCCATAAGAATTTGTCCTCCATCTGTCCATCGTTTTCAAGGTTCCTTTCTTGAACTGGGTTTCGCCTTTAACTCCCCCTTTGTAAAACTGTATCGGCACATTAGAATCCCTGTAATCCTTAATTGAGCTGCATTCATCGTCAGGCATGCACTCCTCAGCAATGTAGCAGGTTTCTCCGTTGATGAACAGCACGTCAAGGTTGTACTCCTTGTAGAACTGCTCAGGATTGCAAACGCGCTTGCATACCCCATCGCAGAGGTCATATCCCGGCGGGCAGGAAGGAGCCTTGGCTGAAATGTAGTCCAGGCCGAATAAGTAGCTTGGCGCTGCAGCCGGGTTAGAGCCGACAATTTTTGCAGTAATGAAGTGAGTTCCTGCAAAGAGATTAAAAATGCCCAATGAAATTTCATCAGACGGGATAACGCCGTCATTGTATAAATCAACATTACGGATAGCAGTAGCGCTGTTGCCGTCCAGATACAAATCAAAAATACCATAATCGCCTGCTTTTGTCAGCCTCACCTTTATCTCGTAATAGCCACTGTCAGGAACATCAAAGTATATATTCAGCATGTTCCCCAGCTGTCCTTCAATCCAAAACAGCTGTTTACCATTGCTCCACCCCTCGCCAATTCCAGTCATGTCCTGCTCAAGAATTGTGCCTCCGGTTGCTGTTGACCTGCCGACAAGGCTTTCCCCTTCAATCACGCCTTCAACAGCCGTTGGTGCGCATTTGCATTCTTGGCTGCATGTCCACCCGTCTTCGCAGGGACGACTTATCTCGGCAGTCGGGTCGCACTGCTCTGGAGGGGTGTTATAACCATCTCCGCATGAACATTCTCCTGAATGAAGGACTTCAACATTATTGCAGTCTGCTAAACACTGATTTCCGTATGTTACGCCGTCAGAGCCGCAGACTGGATTGTATATTTCTTCGCATTGGCAGACTGTACACTTCAATACCACACCATCGCAGTTGTCATCTAATTCGTTGCAGATTTCTTCAGCAGAAGGATTGACATTTGCATTGTTGTCATCACAGTCACCATTGCACGTTGTGAACCCATCATTATCATTGTCAGGGCAAGCACACCCTTCATCAATCCTTCCATCGCAGTTGTCATCAATGCTGTTGCAAACTTCAGTCGCTCCGGGGTTAACATCTGGGTTTCTGTCATCGCAGTCAATATTTGAAAAATAACCATCTTTGTCGAAGTCGATGACGCAGCCCGCAAGAAATACAGATACGAGCGTGAGGAGTATAAACAACCACTTTTTGGACATAGTGTGTTTTCGGCGTGTAGGGGTATTTATATTTTTGTGTTAGCTGGCTATAATCTTCTTAGGGATTACAAGAATAAATCAAGGTACAGTTAGGGATTACTTTTAGCCCCATCTCGAAAAGACGGTGCTGAAAGTCTTCAGAAAGCTAAAATAACAAAAGTTTACTACTTCCTTGCATTCAGGCTGAGTTTGGTTTAAGTGGGTTTCATCGGCAGCCGAGAGGGCATTGTAGTATCTCTTTCTTTGTGCGTCAGGTACGATTAATGGCGGCAGATGATTCTGCAAAAGTATCAGGTTCAGCAGCATCCTGCCTGTTCTGCCGTTCCCGTCATAAAACGGGTGTATCTTTTCGAACTTGTGATGGAATATTGCTGCAAGAGCCAACGGGTGCAGCTTTTGCCTGTTCTTTCTGTACCATTTCAGCAGGATATCCATGTCGATTCTGACATACTCAGCTGGGCTGGTATGGAATCTTGCGCCGAATACTCTTACATTGTGGACTCTATATGCTCCAACCCTTGAATCAATGTTCTTCATAAGAACCGAATGTATGTGTATTATGCCATTATGGTTTATTGCCTGTCCTTTCCTTAAAATAAGCTCAAATGCCTCCTTCGCGTTCAGATGGTCATTTACCTCGCGGAGAGTCTTTCCCTGCGGAGTTATCCCCTTGTTTAAGAGCAAATCCGTATCCCTTAGCGAAAAAGTATTGCCTTCGATGGCGTTTGTATTGTAGGCGTACAGGGTGATAAAATCATTAAACATATCCTGCTTTGTCCTTTCGTCCAATCCCTTAAGCCTTTTGTTGAAATCTTCCTTAGCATACTTAATCTTGTCCAGTTGGTTTACGGTCAGAAAGATTTCTTTGTCCAGCTCGGTTTTTAGCTCCGCCAAGGCTTTCTTCTTTGCCCCTTCCCCTGCTGATTTGAACTTCGCTATATCTCTTTTGAGCCGGTCTTTTGTCAAGATGCCCTTTCCAAGATACGCTATCGTTTTTGTCCTGACTTTGTCCTTGTACCTGACAGACAATTTAAGGTAATTGTAGATGTCATTCCCTATTCTTTTCTTCTCGAGGTACATGGGCTATCTTAGGGACTACAAGTATTTAAATATTTCTATTTAGGGACTACAATCTCAGCTTCGCAAACCTTACCCAGAAATCAGGGAATGACTTTCTGACGCATCTTGGGTTTTTTATCTTTAACCCGGGAATCTTCAGCTGAGCGACTGCAAAGGACATTGCCATTCTGTGGTCGCTGTAGGTTTCAATTGAAGCTGCTTTGTATTCTCCAGGAGTTATCTCAAGGCCGTCTTCAAATTCCTTCACCTTAGCCCCAACTCTTCTCAGCTCGATGGCAAGGGCCTTTATCCTGTCGGTTTCCTTGATTCTCAGGTTTGGTACATTTCTTATCCGCGTCTTTCCCTTTGCAAACAAGGCAACAACTGCAAGAGTCTGCACAACATCCGGCATTGAATTCATGTCTATGTCAATTCCGTGCAATTCACCGCCCTTAACTTCAATCCAGTCCTTTCCGTACTTTACAACGCAACCCATCTTTTCAAGAACCCCTGCAAATTTTATGTCGCCCTGATTTGACATTGGATTGATGTTTGCGGCCCTAACGCCTTCTCCCAAAACAGCGCCTGCGGCAAGAAAATAAGAGGCATTTGAGGCATCACCCTCAATGGTGTATTCCCCTGGCTGGTATTTCTGGTTTTTTCTGACGACAAATTTTTTGTAATTCTCATTAATTACTTTTACGCCAAAATTCTCCATAATGCCGATGGTTACATCAATGTAAGGCTTTGAGGTTAAATCGCCAGAAACTTCGATCTCAACATCACGTTCCGCATAAGGCGCGCACATTAAAATAGAAGTAAAATACTGGCTGCTTTTGTTGCCGCTAATCCTGCACTTACCACCCTTGAGGTTTCCTTCAATGACAACAGGGGGACAGCCGTTTTTCTTTTTGGAGCAAGCATTAACACCAAGCTGCCTTAAGCCGTCAAGCAAATCCTGTATCGGGCGTTCCTGCATTCTTTTGCTTCCCGTGATGGTTGTTTTCCCTTCTGCAAGAGAGGCGAATGTTGCCAGGAACCTCATTGTGGTACCTGCATTCCCCACGTTAATCACTTTCTTTGGCGCATGAAAATGGCCGCCCCTTACAATAAGAGAGTCTCCTTTTTCTTCTATGCGGATTCCAAACTGCTTAAGTGCATTGACCATGTAAACTGTGTCGTCGCTTACCAGGACTTTCCTCAAAACAGAAATTCCGTCTGCGAGCGCAGCAATGACCAGTGCCCTGTTGGTGCAGCTTTTCGAGCCGGGAATCTCGACAGTTTTCATTTTAGGCTGTCCAGAACAATCCTTCTCATTATTTTTGCGGGTGCCTTTTTCTTGGCCCACATCTCGTACTGGGCAATCCCCTGGTTGATGAACATCTCAACTCCGGAAATAATCCTGCAGCCGGCCTTTTCAGCCTCGCCGAGCATTTTTGTTCTCATGGGATTGTAAACGGCGTCAAAAACCACCATGCCTTTCCTGAATACGCCTTTGTCAAAAGGAGTTTCTTCCACTTTGGGGTGCATTCCGATGGGTGTTGCATTTATCAGGATGTCCGCATCAAAATCAGCAGAGTCTTCAGGAAGAATCCTGCCGCACCCAACATCTGCGGACAGCGAAACTGCCTTTTGCATGTCGGTGTCAGCAACAGTGAGCAATCCTTTTTTCCTCTTTATTCCGAATGCAATTGCGCGTCCAGCCCCGCCGCATCCAATCATCAACACATCCCTGCCCTCAATAGGTGTTTTTTTCTCAATTGCCGAAACTGCGCCAATCCAGTCCGTGTTATAGCCAATGTTTCTCCCGTTCTCCACAACTACTGTGTTTACGGCGCCAATCTGCCTTGCCGTTTCCTCGACGTCATCCAGGTATTTCATAATCTCCTGCTTGTGCGGCATTGTAACGCTCAATCCTGCATAAAACCCATTGAAGTCCGACATGAACTTCGCAACATCCTCGACCAAAAAATTCACATAAACGCAGTTGAGCTTCTGGGCCCTGAATGCGGCGTTGTGAATCAGGTAGCCCTTGCTCTTTGCAACAGGATTTCCGACAAGGCCGTAAACTTTTGTGTTTTTGCTGATGCTGTTGACCCTGAATACTTTTTTCATTATACCTGCATCTATCTGCCCGGGAGCGGTGCCTTCGCCTTCTTTTGCAAATGTCAGAGATGCGCCGTACTTCATGCAGAGTATCCTGCTTATCTCCCCTTTTTCCCCCATGCAGAAAGAAATCAGCTTTTTTCCGTCACTCTGCGCCCTCTCGAGAAGCCTGAATGCTATAAGGTTGTCAGAAAGCGACTTTGCAGTCCCAACTATCTTCAGCATATCCCCCTTATTTTTCATTTCATTGTAATTTTTTTCCAAATCAGACGAGCCAGAAAAATTGTGATAAGAAACAATGATTTTTGTTTTCCCCCTTTTTTTCAAGGATGAATAAGAGGAATTTTCCACATCTATGTAATCTGCGCCGAAATCAATTGCGTCTTCAAGAAGCTTAATCCTTCCAGATTCATTTCCCCTGAAATCTCCGCCCTCTTCCCTTTTCCGGTTTGTCACGATTATGGGCTTTTTGCAGGAAGAGATTATTTTTTTGAGGCTGAATTCTGAAGATTTATCCGCCCTGAACTCGATGATGTCCGCGGAGGACTTTTTTATCTTTTGCAGGATATCCTGGTCATTGTTTCCGAATACAGGCACGCATATCATCTGCACTCCCCGATTGCCCTGCGTATTATGGCTTTTGGCACTTTAATCCTGTAAGAATCATTTATCCTTTTTGCCTTTCCAATTTTCTCAGGAAGCGTGAACACAATTTCATTCCCAAATGATTTCTTGTCTCTGCTTAGCTCGCTGATGACAGCAGAGGGATTTATTTTCGGGAATGCAACGGGAAGACCTGCTTTTACGAGAAGCCTTTTCTGCCCCTCAACATCCTCAAGAGGCATAAACCCCATCTCGCGGGACACATGCGCTGCAACATTCATTCCGATTGCAACGGCCTCCCCATGGTTGAATTCCCTGTAATGGGTTAGGGATTCTATTGCATGCCCTATTGTATGGCCATAGTTTACAATCACCCTCAAATCCTGCTCCGTTTCATCCTTCTCCACTATGAAGCCCTTAATGCTGCAATTGCCCCTTATGATTTTGATTAATGCGTTCCTGTCCTTCCGCATAATGCTGCCCATATTCTTCTCAAGGAAGCCAAAAAGATTCCTGTCAGCAACAACGGCGTGCTTTATGACTTCAGAAAGACCGCAGCTCATCTGCTTTTTTGGCAATGATTCCAGATATTTTATGTCGATGTAAACTGCCCTCGGCTGGTGAAAAGAACCGGCTGCATTCTTGATGTGCTTTAAGTCCACACCGACCTTGCCGCCTATGCTGCTGTCAACCATTGCAAGCAGTGTTGTGGGAATATGAACATAGTTTATGCCCCGCATGTAAGTAGCTGCCACAAATCCGGCCATGTCTCCCACAACTCCGCCGCCCAATGCTATGATGGCGGACTTCCTGTCAAGGCCAAGTGCGCTCGCATTTTCCATAAGCCCAGAATAAGTTTTGAGGTTCTTGTTCTGCTCGCCCCCATTGAACATAATCAGGTCGGCTTTTAATTTTCTTTTTCGCAGTGCATCAACCAATGAAGCGCCGAAAATTTTTCCGGCTATGGAGTCTGAAATCACAAGATACCTGTTGCCAATTGACCTTTTCTTCAGGTCAGAGCAGATAAAATCGAGCAGCCCCGAGCCTATGCATACAGGGTACGAGCTATCAACCCTCTTTTTGAGATTAATTCGGACAACTTCCATTATAATGTTCTTCCTGCTGCCTTCGCAAAGGGCTTCAGGTCCTTCATAAGCTGGGCAAAGTCCTTTGGCGTCAAGCTTTGGTCTCCGTCGGAAACTGCCTCAACAGGATTTGGATGCACTTCAATCATCAAGCCGTCTGAGCCGCATGCAATTCCTGCACGTGCCATGGGATTCACAAGGTCTGCCTTGCCGGTTCCGTGGCTTGGGTCTACTATCACCGGAAGATGCGTTAATTTCTTCAGCACAGGAACAATGTTAAGGTCCAATGTGTTTCTTGTGTGGTCGCAGAATGTCCTTATGCCGCGCTCGCAGAGTATGACATTATGGTTGCCTTCAGACATTATGTATTCAGCGCTCATCAAAAGCTCCATTAAAGTAGCGGACAATCCCCTTTTGAGAAGGACCGGAGTTTTGGTCCTGCCAACCATTTTCAGGAGTTTGAAGTTCTGCATGTTCCTTGCCCCAATCTGGAATATATCGGTGTATTTCCCAATCAGCCCAACATCGACGGAACTCATGACTTCTGTTACAATCGGAAGTCCTGTTTCCTCTCTTGCTTCAGCAAGGAGCTTTAATCCCTCTTCCTCCAATCCCTGAAACGCATAAGGGGATGTTCTTGGCTTGAATGCGCCGCCCCTTAATATTGTTGCACCGGCAGCCTTTACTGCTTTTGCCGCTATAAGAAGCTGCTGCTTGCTTTCCACCGAGCATGGGCCTGCCATGACCACCAATTTATTGCCGCCAATCTTCACGCCCCTTACGTTGACTATGGTATCCTCCTTCTTGAATTCGCGGCTGACGAGCTTGTAGGGCTTCAGGATTGGAAGCACTTTTTCGACGCACGGCATTGCAAGAACCTGGTCCTGGTTGAAAAGCCTTTCATCACCAACTGCGCCTATGATGGTTCTCTGCTCGCCCTTTGAAACATGGGGCGCCATTCCGAATTTCCTTATCTTGTCAGAAATTGCCTTTATGTCCTTGTCACTTGCCTTTGGCTTAAGTACAATTATCATTTTTTCACCTTCTTGGAGTCTTCCATGAATTTTTGCAGTCCCGCATCAGTCAGGGAATGCCTGAACATGCTCTCGATTACATTTGTCGGGCAGGTGCAGATATGCGCGCCGATTCTTGCGGCTGCCTTGACGTGGATGGGATTCCTGACGCTTGCAACAAGCACCTGGGTCTTGAAACTGTAGTTCTTGTAAATTTCCACAATCTCCTCTACAAGGTCAAGGCCGGTCTGCCCTATGTCGTCCAATCTTCCTATGAACGGGCTTACAACAAATGCGCCGCATTTTGCAGCAAGGAGCGCCTGATTGGCCGAAAATATAAGCGTAACATTAACCTTGATGCCTTTCTTTGTCAGCTCCCTGCATGCTTTCAGGCCATCAACCGTGCACGGGACTTTTATGATTACATTCCTGTGTATCTTTGAAAGCTCAATGCCCTGCTTTACCATCTCTTCTGATGCAAGTGAGGTAACTTCTGCGCTTATGGGTCCGTCGACGATTGATGTTATCTCCCTTATGACGTCCTCGAATTTTCTTCCGCTCTTCATGATGAGCGTAGGGTTGGTGGTTACGCCGTCAAGGATGAATGCGTATTTCCTTATGTCATCGACCTCTGCCGTATCAATAAAAAGTTTCATTTTGATTTCCTCCTGATTGCTGATTTTACCGCATTGATTATGTGCTTTGATGTCAGTCCATATTTTTCGTAAAGCTCCTCAGGCGTTCCTGATTCTCCAAATGTGTCCTTTACGCCGACCATTTCCATCTGAGTTGGGGAATTTTTTGACAAAACCTCGGCAATGGCGCTTCCAAGACCCCCGATTACATTGTGGTCTTCGGCGCTTATCACTGCCTTGGTTTCCCTGGCAAGCTTTATGACAAGGCTTTCGTCTATTGGCTTTATGGTGTGAATGTTGACAACATAAATTTTTATGCCATCCTTATCCAGTTCTTCGGCTGCCTTCAATGCCTCGTGAACCAAAGGGCCTGTGGCAAATACAACTGCATCCTTCCCTTTTTTCAAAACAACGCCCCTGCCGAGCTCGAATTTGTAATTGCTGTCAAATATAACCGGAACTTTTGCCCTTGTTGTTCGCATGTAGCTGGGGCCTTTGTACGATGCAAGGAACTCAACTGCCTTTTCGGTCTCAACAGCGTCGGCAGGGCTTATGACTGCAACATTGGGCAGGGAGCGGTAAACTGCAAAATCTTCAATGCACTGGGCGCTGCTTCCGTCTTCTCCTGTTTTGAATCCTGCATGGCTGCCGCACAGCTTCACGTTCAGTTTTGGCCTTGCAACTGTATTCCTGAAGTGCTCAAATGCGCGCTCAGAGAATATTGAAAAGCTTGACGCGAATACTATTTTTCCGGAAGCTGCCAATCCTGCGGAAATTGAAATCATGTCCTGCTCCGCAATTCCGACATTGAAGAACCTTTCAGGGTAAGCCTTTCCGAACTCCTGGCTTTTGGTGGAATCTGACAGGTCTGCATCCAACGCAACAATATTTGGATTTTTCCCTACTTTCAGGAGGCCGGTTCCATATCCATCTCTTGTTGCAATCTCAGGCATTCAGCTCCTCCATTGCTTTTTTGTATTCCTCTGCGTTGGGGGCTTTCCCGTGAAATTTCTCGTTGAGCTCCATGAACGAAACCCCTTTTCCCTTTTTTGTATTGGCGATTATTATGGTTGGCCCGTCTTTTACCGCTGCGTCAAGCGCTGAGACTATCTCTTTCATGCTGTGGCCGTCAATAACTATTGTTCTCCACCCGAATGATTTCCATTTATCCTCAATCGGCTCCAGGTTCATTATGTCCTTTACCTTTCCGGTCTGCTGGACCTTGTTGTAGTCAAGGATTGCAATGAGGTTTTTGAGCCTGAAATTCGGTGCTGCCATGGCAGATTCCCATACGGCGCCTTCCTCACATTCACCATCGCCGAGCATGCAGTAAACCTTGTAGTCTTTTTTGTCCAATCTTCCCGCCAGTGCAATTCCGATTGCAAACCCCAATCCCTGGCCTAAAGAGCCGGCGGAAAACTCAACTCCGGGAGTCCATTTGCGGTCGGCGTGGCCCTGGAGCATTCCGCCTAATTTTCTGAATTTCTTGAACTCTTCCCTTGAAAAGTATCCGTGGTCTGCCAGTACAGTGTATAAAGCCGGGCATGCGTGGCCCTTGCTGTAAACGAATCGGTCTCTGTCTTCCCAGTCTGGCTTTTTTGGGTTGAATTTCATCTTATAGCCGTACAGCGCAGTGAGAATGTCAATAGCGGAAAGGCTGCCTCCGGGGTGTCCGGACTGGGCATCGTAAATCATCTGTATTATTTCTATCCTGTGTTCACGTGCCTTGTTTTCAAGCGCTTTTGTATCCATCTTGTGCCCTGCCTGCCCATTATTTTTATATCTTGTGCTTTATAAAGCTCATCCTACCATGGAATTCATGATTGTCCCCGTAAAAGGGACTTATCCATAATAGAAGAAAGCACTATGTCGCCAATCGCCAACGGATAATTTGGAAACCATTGCTGATAGGTAATGGGCTGAAATATTTAAAGGTTTTGAGAGGTTTCGGAAATCTTGCGGATTTTGTTGCGGAGAACTTATTAAGGAATTCTGATTAACGAGGCATATGGCGGACATAAGCTATATAAATTCAAGCAGGCCTATATCCAGCATGAAGTACCGCGTTACCATTGAAAAGGATGAGGATGGGGTTTTTATTGTGGAATGCCCTACTTTGCCTGGTTGCGTTTCGGAAGGGAAAACAAGGGAAGAGGCCTTGAAGAACATCGCAGATGCCATCAAGGGCTACCTGACGAGCCTAAAAAAACACAACGAACCTATTCCGCCGTCTATTCAAGAAGAGACGGTGGAAGTAAATGCCTAAGCTTCCGTCTGATATTTCTGGCGAAAGGGTTGTAAAGGCGCTTTTCAAGATTGGTTATCGGGTTGACCATCAAACAGGGAGCCATATAATTTTGCGCCTAAACAAACCTCCGTTCAGAAGGTTGACTGTACCGCAGCATAAAGACCTTGCAAGGGGCACATTGCGGGCTATTATAAAGCAAGCCGGATTGACAAGGGAAGAGTTCTTTGATTTATTGTAGCGGAAATCTTCCGGAATTTTCCTGTGAAGGCTTAATAAGGGAGGAAAACTTCCAATAGGGGTGGAGCAAAGGTACTATATAGACACCTCAATCTGGGTCGATTTGTACGATGACAGAAAAGGTTATTTGGGAGAGCCTTTGGGTGACTTTGCTCTTAGTCTATTTTCCCTATTGAAAGGGAAGGGATTCAGACTTGTTATTACCGATTGCCTAATCAAAGAGCTTGAGCAGGTTTATTCAATTGCGCAGATAAATGGGATGATTAAGCCTTTTGAGGGTGTTACAGAAAAGATAATGGCAACGGAAGAGCAGAAAAAGGAAGCTATGGTTGTGTCAAAGACCAGAAATGTCCCGGCGGGTGACGCTTTACACGCGATAATTGCCAGGGACTCCAATCTGATACTTGTCACAAGGGATAGGCACTTTAGAAAATTGAGGGATATTTCCCCCAATTACAAGCCGGAGGAGCTCATTTAATATTTTTTGAGAGATCCCTGAATACTTTTTCGCGTATGTTCTCCAGCTCCCTCTCCGAAGTTTTCTTTTTTGAAGCGCCTTTGAGATGAGAAAGCTGAATCATTGCATCCTTGAGTTTCACATCTTCCAGCTTTTCCCTTAATGCGTTCCTGATGAACTCTGTCCTGTTCTGGTATCTATTCGCTTTGACAGCTTGGTCTATCTCTTTCAGGAAGGTGTCGTCAAGCTTTAATGTTATCATCTCTGTTGCCATATATCTATAGTATATACTTTGGATATATAAATGTTGCGTTAAGGAAACCGGAAATCTTGCGGAATTTCACCGGGAAGGTTTATTAAGGGACAAATATTAGATTATCTTGAATTCTTTCTAGGCAAGAGGGAGGCGATGTTAAGCAAAAGTTTTATATACATGTATATCTTTGTATATACTAATGGCTTGTACTTTCAGGAGAAACCTATAATAATCAAAGTTCACGCCATTAGGCGGGCAAGGGAAAGAAACATTGCTTTTCCTGGTCATGTCTATAATGTGCTGCAAACGGGAAAAGTTCAGAGGTTTGGAAAGAAGGGTATTAAGTTTGTCAGCAGGACAAAAAATGGCTCAATAATCTGCGTAGGCGAGGATTTGGGACATGCAATCATCATCAAAACAATAGAACGGGGAAATTAGAATGAAATGCCCTATTTGCAGTAAGGGAACAATGGAAAAGCGGAAAGATGTCATGGAACAGGATGGTATAGAGTTTGAGGCATTTCAGTGCAATGAGTGCGGAGAGGAAATCGTGACAATGAACCAGCTGAAAGTGCTCGCCGGCAAATACAGGAAACTGAGAAAGGCCAAGGAAGTTGTATTTGCAAAGTGGGGCAACAGCCTTGCAGTAAGAATTCCCAGCGAGATTGCAGAAGCCTATCACATTTCTGAAGGAAAACACGGAATTCTAACAAAAGAAAAGGAAGGCATTAGGATTATTCCTTCGTGATGGGATAACTCCAAGGAAATGTTCTTCCTACCTCTCTGCTCCCAAACTCATGGATTGTCCTTTCTTTCCATTCCAAGTTTGAACCCCTGTATGCGTAATAGAGCTGAGCACGCCAATCCTTTGCAAACGAGTCAGAGTAATGCTTCTCAACTACCAAACAAATGGCTTCCGCCAAAAAGTTTTTTTCTTTTCTTGCCTGAATCAAAGCTGCAGAGCACTCGTCCATGCACTCAACCAGTTCCTTAGGTTCCATGAGACAAGGGTTTACCTGGGCATTAAAAAAGGTTTGCAATTAAAGAATAAAAACAAAAAAAGCCTATCTTTTCATAGGCTTCATGTCTTTCCATGCAAGGTCGAACAGATTCTGAAGCGCTCCTGCAAAGAAGGGTGTGTTGACCCATATTCCAACATCGTATGTTGGATGCACCTGCGTATCATCCAAAATCATGAAGACAAGCTCCTTGCCGTCGACTATACAAAAGCGGGCCTTTGCGTTTGTGTGCCTGATGTCGGCCAGGCCTGAAATTTCCTGGGCAGCTGCAGCGTTTTCCTTTGTCAGAGGCGCGGCAATCCTGATTTTAACGCCCCTCTTTTTGATTTTCTCGAGAACCGGCCTCAGGCCTTCAACCTTCCGCATAAGGCCCTGCTCGGTTGTCATTAAAGTGACGCTTTCTTCTGCGTTCTTCATCACAAGCTCCAAGTGGTTGTAGAGGTTGTGGCGGCCTGAGAGAGAACCAGATAAATCGGATGGCTCAACCAGCTCAATTCCCTGGGTGTGCAGGGTGTTAAGCTCGCCAATAACATCGGTGCTTTTCAGCTCTTCCAGCCTTGAAACACGCTCCTTTGCCTCCTCGTGCACATTCTTCTTCACCCTCTCAACAACTTCCTGGGGAGGAACGGCAATGTACTTTATCGGCTTGCCGAGCTTCATAATGACAAACCCCTTCTTTTCAAGGGTCTCCAGAACATCATAGCTTCTGCTTCTTGGCACGTTGGCTATATCGGAAAGCTCGCCTGCGGTTGAGACGCCGCGTGAGAGCAATGCTGTCCAAATCTTCACTTCGTACAGGTTCAGCCCGAAGTACCTTCTTAACTTGCTTAAAAACTCCTCTTTCACAATCATCTTAAACCCCCCTTTTCTTTTTTCAAATGGTGAAAATAAGGCGCAGTTTCTGTGCTCCCCTTCACCCCCCCACTATATGCGTATTACCGCATGGTAATAATCTGTCTTTACTTCAAAATGATACACTATGCAAGTGCTGTAATACAACTAGTATTTAAACTTTTCCAGAAAACCAATAGTACCTTGTGTTAGTTGCAAGTGGTGCATATAAAATGATTTCGATACTTGAAATGCATTGTTTGCAAACATATCTCTCAGTCCAATGCTGATTTTCCGCTAAAATCTCATTTTCCACCAGTGTACTCACCAGTGGTTTCAAATCAGCAATGCCTTATTAGTGGAAAATGAGAACAAAAAATCCGACCGAGCCCGAAGGGCGAGCATACCCCCACTGTGACTGGTGGTTGTCGGATTTTTTTGATATTAGTGTATGCTCATCAGTTACTTCCGTATATCATCCCCTTTCGGGTCATCTGGTGTTCACTAATTCATCGCATACGGCTATAGCTTAACAGAATTCAGTTTATAAGTGTTGGGGAATCATATAATATCTTCTTCCGCAATTACCATGAAGTCGCCAGATGCTATAACTGCGCTGAAAGGTATAAGCAGTTTGCCATCCTTGCTCTTCTCAAGCTCCAGCTTTTCGCAGTAGGAAGTTGGGTTCTTCAGCACGAGGTGGATTAGCTCCCCGCTTCTGGTCTCAAAGACTATGTCGCCAACTTCGCCGAATCTTTTGCCAGCCTTGCTCACTACTGTCTTCCCTATCAGTTGCCTGGAAAACTTCTTGTCATCTTCAGCCATGTTTTACCCTCACGCAAATTATATACTGCTATACGAATGCGGGGTATAGTGATATATAAACTTTTTGATTGCCGAGAAGAACCTTTTTAAACTGAGAGTAGTTCCCCTTTTGCTATGACGCACTATTGGAGAGGCAGTAACTCAGGCAAGTGGGCCTGTCATGTTAAAAGTGTAGAGATAGATGGACGTCTGATTCACGTGGATATTCCCTCTCTTGATGTGGTGCTTGTTTATACTGGAACAACTCCTGAAAAAACCTCCTATGAACTTGCCGTTGTCCTTCCAAGTGACGAACCGATTTCTGCACATTACGACCCCGAAAAGGCGTTATTCAAAAAGCAATTTGATGGTCCGAGAGCCTATGAAGAAGGGGTTGAAGGGTTGAGAGACCTTGAAAAGCGTCTTGAACAAGGGGAGTGTCAAATTATCCTAGAGCGGGACGGCAGTTGTCATTTAAATTTTCCTGGTAAAAACTGAAGCATTAAACCTGGGCACACTTCTCCCTTAAGCCGCAGCTCCTGCACTTTGGCGAGTTTGCCAGTATAGCCGGCGCTTCCGTGCTTCCCTTTATGGCGTTTACCTTCTGTATGAGGCTTTTTATTTCATCCTTCAGGAAAACATTGAACGGAACTTTTCTCCTGTCGTTTGCATCCAAATATACTATGTAGCCTTCCTGAACCGGCTGGTTAAACTCGCCTTCCATCAGCATTCCGTATGCCGCAACCTGGATTTTGTGGCCGGGCCAGACGCCTTCCCTAGGGGAGCTTCCGGTTTTCAGCTCAACAGGTATTTTTTTGTCAGGGTAAACTTCTATCATGTCTATGATGCCCCGAAGCCCCAAATCATCTGACTGTATGCTCAGCTCAGATATTATTTTTGGAGTCAGGGCTTCCCAAAGCTCGTCCCCGTAAATATTTTTTTTCTTTATGAAACTGAAGATGTTCACTGCGCGCTGCCTGCTTTCGAGCATTATGTGGTTAAGAGTTTTCGAGAAAACATCTTCCGGAGCAAGGCTGACATTCTTTATCTGCTGCGTGTTTTTTTCTATGGTCTCATGGAGAATCCTGAGATGTTCCCTTTTGTAAGCTGTAAGAATTGTTTCAAAAACAGAGCCCCGGCCGATTGACTTTACAATGCTCTCTTCCGTCTTGTTAATGGCATCATAGCAGTTGTGGCGCACAGTGCCAAGAACAAGGGACTCCTTCGGCGGCTCTTCCAGCTTCAGGACATACTGCAGGTATAATTTTCTGGGGCAGTAGAGATAGCCTGAAAGCGCTGATACTGAAATCATGCATTACGGGATGATTTACCCCTTTTTATGGCTTGCGTTGGGGTGGCCAGTGGCAGAAACCTTCTTTACGAACCTCTTTGCGAAAGCCAGGCATTGTTTTGCTTCCGATTGTGTTATAGAAACGGCAGCATATATGGAATCGTTCCTGAGCTGCCTAAATCTGTCAAGAGTTTTAATCTCACCTTACCCAAAAATTTCTGGATAGAATTCCTTAAGGAAGCTTATTGTTGCTTCGTGAGAGTAAGGCTTATAGCCTTTTACAGACATGAGGGATTGGGAGGCTTCCCATACAGCTTCGTAGGAATCTTCAAGTATGAAGGAAGCGTTGTCGCGGTCTATGCCTTTTTTGGAAATGTATTTAACCCTTTTTTGCGACTTCTCAATTAAGGCTTTTGCCTCTTCAGGGTCCGGTGTTTTAGACTTCACCTTGCCCCCTTTCATGTAAATGTGAAATTCATTAATCATACCATCTTCAGGTAGCCATAGAGCACAATGCCGTTTGCGGCTGCATTCTTGAACTCAGGCATACTCCTCTTCAACGAGGGGAGAACATGGATGTTTATCTGCCTTTCGGCAGTTTTTCCGTAAATCTTCCGGAGATTTTCCAGTTCTTTCGGCCTGTATGCAGATATCACCAGTATGTCTATATCACTGTTCTCGACATCCTCTCCCTTTGCATACGAGCCGAACAGGACAATGGCTTCCGGCCTGTGAAAAGCGCCGATAAGGGCATCCAGAAGGCCGTATTTCTTCAGCCGGTAAAGGTTTATGAGGAGTTTGTAGAACCTGTAAGTTTCCGATTCCAGATTGGCCCTTACTTTTTTGACGATTTTGGTTTTTTCCAGGGAAACAAACCCAACAGCAGCCAATTCCTTGATGGCAGAGAGAACCGCAGTGGTTGACAGCCCGGTTTCTTTTGCCAGCATCCTGACGTGGTACTCTTTGTTGGGGCTGTTGCCTATAAGTTCCATAACCATGAAAACCGGCTGTCTGAACAAACTGTCTTTTTTTTGTGACATCTGTATTAAATAAATAACATCTGTTATTTAAATGTTGCGGTCCGCAAATTAAATCTACTCTCTCAATGTGTGCCTTCTTAGACAAACTAGCCAGGGTGGCCAGTGGTTATCGACGAAATACTTCCGGGCTTCCCGAATAATTTACCGGAGGAGCATATGTAGCTTTGGGGTACTTTCCTATTATTCCTTCCAAGAACGCCACCATTCCTGCCTGGTTTGTTGCTCTGTGCGCTTCCTGATTTTTAATAGACCCAAGAAGATGGTCACGCATTCCAGTTACTCTTGCATGCGCATCTTCATCAGAAGGCAGTGGTGCAATGGAAATCAAACCCTCGAGGGCGTCTTTTATCCCGGAGATGCCAATCTGCTGCGCACTTCTGAGGTGTTCTGCAGTTGTACGGAGTCTTTTATAGAATTCAGTCTCCATTTATTTTACCTCAGTCCTTTTTCCGTCTTTGCTGTATGTGTAAACCTTACCCTTTTCTTCCCCGCTGCACTGCTTATGGGAACCATCGCAGAATGGCTTGTTCTTTGTTAAGCCGCACATGCAAATCCACCTGCTTTCATCGCCGATCTTAATCTCCATTGGACCAATTGAATCGTGTTCTACAAGTCTTGCCATAATAACACCTCACAAATAATTGAAGTTGGCTAACGTGTTTTTCTATATAAATGTAACCATAACGATGGCTCTGTCCTGAAAGTCCTTTAGCAGCCTAAAGTCGAGCTTCTTTTAATTCTGCATATAGCTGACAAAGGGAATTCCTTATGGGAAATGTCAGCCATAGAAGTTACAAGAGCAAGCGAGAAGCTGCTAAAGGCGAGCGTTAGCGAGATTCAGGACAGAGCCCATAACGATGCTGCCCTATCCACCGACAGCAACCAGAAGATGCTTCTTGTCGGGAACCGAGACATAAACTTCCTCTCCGCCCTTTAAGTTGAGGCTTCTTGCAACATCCTTGTTGATGTACATTCCAAGCCTTCCATGCGAGAGTTTTATTACTTTCTGCCTTATTCTCAATGCAGACTCTTTTGTTTTTATCTCCTGCACTGCTTTATTTATCGATTTGCCCTCAAAATCAAAATATCCGCATTCCCTGCACTGATAGCTAATTACGGGGCTTTCTGCGTCCTGGACCTTAACGCTTATCCTTTTCAGCTTTGAGTTGCATTTTGGGCAGTTCATTTTTTCACTTATCCTGGACTATTAATTAATAGTCCAATTGACTATAAAAGCTTTTCTATCTTTAATTGGGATATTTTTCCCATTAATCAACCTTTTGGAGAAAAATCCGGAAAGTTTCCGGTCCTAAATCGCATAGCCAAGAACTCATTCCCTCAATATTCTGTCTTTTAGAACTGAAACGAAAGTGCCAGGGTCGCAGGGCATGCCAGCGTTAAGAGTCAAATATGCTTTGAGCCTGTTTACTATGCCGAGATAAGCCAGGTATTCGTCTGCGCTCATCTGTTCCGGCGCCTCTTTCGTGGTGCTGCACTTCAAAATAGCTTCAAGTTCGTGGACGAATACGCCAAACTCGGGCTTGATTGTTTCTCTTTCCAATTCAGAAACATATTTTCTTAATTCCTCTGCAATTGTGCAAACCCTTGAGATTTCCTTGTTGTGGTCCATCTAGCTTGGGAGGCTGGGACAGCTTAAAAGCCTTACTAAGATATTTAAACTGGTTATTATTGGAGAGGGATATGGATGTCAACGACAAACTGGAGCTTGTAAGACAGGTCGGGGAGGAAATCATAACAGAGGAAGAGCTGAAATCTTTGCTTGAGACAAAAGCACATCCGGTTGCGTATGATGGTTTTGAGCCTTCAGGAACGGACATCCACATTGCGCAGGGGACTTTGAGGGCAATAAACATCAACAAGCTCACAAGGGCAGGCGCAAGGTTCAAGATTTTTGTTGCGGACTGGCACGCATGGGCAAACAACAAATTAGGGGGAGATTTGGAGAAGATACAGAAGGCTGGAAAGTACATAATTGAGGTGTGGAAAGCATCTGGAATGGACTTGGACAAGGTGGATTTTGTATGGGCCAACGAGTTTGTGAAGGATGAAAATTACTGGAAGATTGTAATGCAGGTTGCAAGGAACAGCACATTGAAGAGGATTTTGAGGACTTCGCAGATTATGGGGAGAAGAGAATCGGACATACTTCAGGCTTCGCAGATAATGTATCCATGCATGCAGTGCGCGGATATTTTCCACATCAGGGCAGACATCACCCAGCTGGGGATGGACCAGAGGAAAGTCAACGTTCTTGCGCGTGAACTGGCTCCGAAGCTTGGGTTTACGAAGCCTGTTGTTGTATCGCACCATATGCTCATGGGACTTGGGCAGCCTCCAAAGACGGAAGACGCGATGGAAAGGGCAATGGAAATGAAAATGTCAAAGTCAAAGCCGGACAGTGCAATATTCATGACGGACTCCGGGGAAGATGTCAGGAGGAAAATAAACAATGCATACTGCCCTGCAAAGGTTGTCGGGGAAAATCCCCTGCTGGAGTACTGCAAATTTATAGTATTCGAGAAATTTGATGCAATGAAAATAGAAAGGCCGGAAAAGTTTGGAGGTAATATTGAAATTGCCTCGTATGATGAACTGGAAAAATTGTTCAGGGAAGGAAATCTGCATCCAATGGACCTGAAGAAGGGTGTTGCCGAAAAGTTAAACGAAATCCTAAGCCCCGTGAGGGAGCATTTTGAGAAGAACAAGTCAGCGAAAAAACTGCAGGACGAGGTAAGGTCTTTTCAGGTGACCAGGTAACAATTTATTCTGTTAAGAAGGCTTTTATACGCAAAGCGAAACCCCCGATATGGATGGTGCCGATTAACGTTGAAGAATGCGTCAGAAAGATTGACACGGTTAGAGCCAAGCTCGGTATGCCTGTAGAGGATGCAAGCCTGGTCTTTCTTGCGCATCCGCTGTGGGATTACTCAAGGACGGAGAAATACTCCTTAGTACCTAGCGGGGAAAGTTTATCGCCGTATGAAGTGATTGACTTCTGGCTTACTGGTGCAGCACGCGAAAGAAGAAGGCTCTTTTTTGAAGTGGCGGGGGAGAATTCAAGGTTCCAGCCGGAATCAGTGGTTCAGACTTCAAAGGCACCTGAGCAGGGCACTATCTATCTTCTTGCAAATCTTGTGGAATACCTGCTTAAAGACTGGCCAAAAAGCCATCGCCATATTGCGCCAGAAGATTACTTAAGAGACATTGCGTGCTTTGCAGCAGTGTTTTCCGGCAGGGTTGGGCCTGTGCTCGGAGAGGCGATGAGAGAATCAAAAAACCAGCATGCGCGCTATCAGGCAGTGCGTTACGCAAAAAGCGCGGGATCAGCCTCATTAAATCTCATTGAAGACCTGGGCCATGTTGCAGGCAAGAGGGATGAAAAAGCAAAGACAAGGGCATTGGCGAAAGCAGCGGTTGAAGAGATTCAGAGATTGGCGGGGGATAATTCTTACAACTTTATTGTAAATGAGGTGTTAAGCCGATGATTGGGCCAATTATCCCTGCTCTATGACTGCAATTACCGGCTTCCCGGAAAAGTATTTTTTCGCGGCTCTTGCAACATCTGCCCTTGTGACATTCCTTATTCTCTTGAGGTAGGAATCCATCAATCCTGAATTCCCGATTGCCTCCCAAAAGCAGATGTCTTCGGCGCGGTTTTCAGTAATCTCGTGGTCAAGAATGGTGCTGCCCTCAATGAAGCCTATGGCTTCCTTAACTTCTGATTCCGGAACGCCGGCTAAATTTCTTATTTCCCTGAGCGCAATTTCCCTGCACAGCGGAAGGTTCTTTTTGTCGGTGTTAAGGTATACCGCAAAAACCCCGAAGCTTTTTTTTACATCGTGAAGCACCCCTACCTCGTAAACCAGTCCAAGCTTGTTCCTAATCTCGTCAAACAGGATTCCTGACTGGCCCCTTCCAAGTATAGCCTTTATGACATCAATGGCATAGGAGTCCGGGTGGTGCCGGGGGACAGTCCTGTAGCCGAGCACGAAATATGAATGCTTTGTTTTTCTTTTCTCGGCAACAGTTTTAGGCCCCGATGCCGGGAACTTGGGGATTTTTGGCAAACTGAACTGCTTCGGAAGGAAAGAGAATTTTTTCTCGACAGTCTCTTTTGCGTTTTTCAGGTTTCCGACAACACCAATCACGATGTTGCCGGGCACATAATTCTTTTTGTAGAACTCAAATGCACTGTCGCGCGACAATCCTTTCAGGCTTTCAACTGCGCCGTAAATGGGCTTTCCGGCAGGGTGATTGGGAAACACGGCATCATAGAAAATGTTCCACTGGTGGAATCTCGGCTCGTCCAGCGACATGTTAATTTCATTCAGTATGACTCCCTTTTCCTTTCTGAAGGCTTTGGAGGAAAAAACGGAGTTCTGAATTATGTCAGAGATAACATCAATGGCCAGGGCCGCGTTTTTTTTGGGAACCTTGACGAAGAAGCAGGTCCTTTCGTGCTCGGTGAACGCGTTAATCAGGCCGCCTATTCCTTCAATTTCCCTGGAAATTTCCTTTGCGTCCCTTCTTTTTTTTGTGCCCTCAAACACCATGTGCTCAACCAGATGGGAAATGCCTTCGTTGCCCTTCTCATAGAGGGAGCCGATGAGGACTTCGGCCATGATGGAGAATGTTTCTGTGTCGCGAGCGTCAACTATAAGCTTCAGGCCGTTTTTCAGGGTGTATTTTTTCATAGCAAGGGCAACACTTAAATACAGCAAATGACACAAACATTTGGGCAATATATCTGTCGTTTGCTAATGCGAACGTGTCAAATTGTAAATTTGACATTATGAACGATAGTGAATACAGACGACTATCGCCCATTGATTATTGTCCGTAAGTACAGCTTAAATATATTGCCATTATGATGAAAATAAAAGGGTTTCAAGACCATCTGAAAGAGAAGGGGATTGATGCGGCAGTATTCATGAACATGCGCCCAAATGCAAACTTTTTCTACTTTACGGGCTATGACGGTGCTGGAGTGCTTGTGGTGCCAAAATCGTCAAGACCTTTTTTAGTTGTTCCGGAGATGGAATCGGAGCGGGCAGGGAAAACCTCGCGGGTAAAAAACGTGGTTTCATGGTCGAAGAAGGAGAAGCTGTTTCCCCAGGTAAAAACGCTGCTGAAAAGAAAAGGCGTGAACAGCAGGGTTGTTGGAGTGGATTTTGCGTCTACCACACTGGACTTGCTGAAGGGGCTGAAGAAGGGATTCAGGGGCGTGAAAATAAAAGATGTTGGAGCGGCATGCAGGCAGCTCAGGATGATAAAAACCGCTGATGAAATAAAATTAATCAAGGAGTCATTCAGGATTGCGAACAGGATAACGAAGAATATGCTCGGAAAGTTCAGGACATTCAGGACAGAGACAGACGCTGCAAATTATCTCAGGATGGAAGCAATAAAACAAAACTGTGGAATGTCATTTCCGCCGATAGTTGCATCGGGAAGCAACGCGTCAATGCCGCATTATGCGCCGCAGAAAGTTCCGATAAAGAAAGGTTTTTGCGTGGTTGATTTTGGCGTAACCTACAGGGGTTATTGCACGGACATTACGCGCATGGTTTATGTCGGGAAGCCGAACGAGAAGGAGATTGGGCTTTACAACTTTTTGCTTAGGGCTCAGGAGAATGGGATAAAAAATATCGGGAAAGGGGTTAAATGCGCAAAGCTGTACAAAAATGCAGTCCGGGATTTGAGGCATTATGCGAAGTTCTTTACCCACGGATTGGGGCATGGGGTTGGAATAGAGATACATGAGCTTCCAAACTTGTCGCCAAAGTCAAAAGACAAGATAGAGAAGAACATGGTATTCACAATAGAGCCGGGATTATATCTTGAGGGAAAGTTTGGCATGCGGATAGAAGATACTGTTATGTTTAACGGCAAAAAAGCGGAGATACTGACGAAGGTGACGAAGAGGCTGGCGGTTGTTAAGTAATTGGCCTTTTCAAAACCCCAGAACTTCATTAACTAAAATTAGTGTTACCCTTCCAGGCTGGAACTCTTTGTTGAAGATGAGGAGCTTGTTGACTGCGCTTCCGGGAACGCCGTATGCCAGCTTTGCGCGCTCGCTTTCCATTGGCAGGCTGTGTTCGTAGATTCGTTTAATCCCTTCATCAACATTCTTTACTATCTTATGCGTCCCTGCAACCCAGATGACGTGAGAAGCCCCATAGGCATAAGCCGGCAATTGGCTTCCAGATGCAGATGCAATAAGGACATGGCCGTCTTCCGTAACTGCGTGGACACTTCCAACAACCCAGTCGGGAGCCGCGCCTAATTTCTGCATTTCGCTTCCCTGCGTTTTCCTGTCCATCGACATAAGCTTTGCCTTTATTGAATTGTATTTTCCTGAGTCCTTGATTTCCTTTGTGATGCTTGCAGCTTCCAGCGTCATTGAAGTCATGTCCATGACATCCGCGCCCTTTGGCAGAATCCCAATTACTTTCTTCTTTGCATCATCAGATGTTTCTGCGAAGAGCGCTTCTATGCCGTTTTCCTTTAATGCAGCTATTGCTGTCTTAATGGATTTCTCATCCGCCAGCTTTTCCCATTTTGATGCCATTTTAGACCTTTGAGTATCACCCCCAACGCCTGTATTTAAATGTTTTCACGCAACCATTTTCATCATGCCTTCAACCTCTCTGCCAGTCATGTCCATGTGGTGCGCCTTCTTTGCGTGCGTCATGACAATCGCCTTCAACTCCCTCTCATCATGGCTTGTTATGCTGAACCCGCACACCGGGTCGCAACTGACGTTCTTCAATGCCTGCTTCATTTTTTCACCCCCCTCAAAGCCGATTTTGTGAGCATTAAACTTTGGGCAGTAATCTTAGAATCAGGTTGTATAATAGGGGATGAAAGTAATTAATACTTTTAGTGGGTTTTCATCCTCTAGTATATACTAGCGGCAATAACTATTGGATATTATTTATTTAGTGCCGCTATTATATGTTATTACGCTGGCTTGATATTTATACTTTTTGGTTTTACGAGTGGCTAAAGATTTGTGCACTACTTTTGAGTAAATAGTTATTTAGGCCTTTACTATCTCCTTTCTCTTCGTGTCGAAATAGCAGCCAGTTAAGTCGGTGCCGGGTTTTACCAGTGGATAACTGTTGTTCTTTAGGTATTCCCCAACAATCTCTTTCAGGCTTTTCTGTTTTCCAAGCCCGGCAACACCGTCAAAGTAAATTCTTTTTATTTCCCTGTAGTTTATGTCCGGGTAATCCTGCTCCATTAGCCTGAAGGTTTTTGTCAGGTCATTGAACTTCCTGTTGAATTTGCGCTCGTATGCGATTCTTGCGCATAAAATACCGAACGCAACGTCTACTATGGAGTGCTGTTTTGTATAAAGGACAGAGTTAAACATGCGCAATGTGGAGTACTGAATGGAAGCCGCAACATCGTTTTTTTCAGAGCGGCCGGCTATTACAGATTCTCCGATGTTGTCGAGCAGCACAGAGTAGGCAATATGGAGGCTTGGGCAGCAGTTTAACGGCTTGTCCACACCTTGTATTACCTTAAGGTTGATTCTCCTGTGGCCAAGGAAACGCGGCATTGTTGTTGGGTACTCACTAAAAACTTCAACGGCAATGTCATTTGCATCCTGGAAGATTTCAGTTATATCCTTCAGCTCTTTATTCTTTACGAGTCCGGCAAGCTCATTTAGTATAACTGAAATCTGGGCAATCATGTAGGTGTACATGATGTCTTCTTCTGGCATGAATGGTATTTTGTGGTCATGCTGGGTATAAATCAGGTACCTGTCCTTGTCTCTTGCATTCTTCTGTGCGCCGGAATATTTCCGGACCCAGTGGTATATTCCGTTCAGGACACTTATTCCCTTGACGGGGTGATGGGTGAAAATATTATACAGTCCCTTGGCTGCGATAATGGGATTTTTTGTAGCTATGTCCAGCTGTTCGCTGTATTCAGCCCTGTTTTCCCTGTCAGAAAGCGAAAGTATTATTCTCTTGAGGGAATTTTCAAGGAATCTTGAGAGGGGGGAAGATGCCTGAAATATTCTTGTTTCCACGCTGCCATTTTTTATTCTGTCTTCAAGATTCATCCCGAGGGGGAATTGGGTGCAATTTAAACAGTTTGTCCAAAACATTTATATACTATCTGTTAGTAACAACAATCATGGGCGGAGAATACGTAAGGCTGAAGGGAGATAATATAGGGATATTCGCTTCGGGGCTTGATGATATATTGGTGTACACTCCCAAAGGCGGGCCTATTCCAGCTAATGTCGGCAGAGCAGGGATATATGATCCGACAAAAAAGTTAAGCTGGGTTTCTATTCCCCCAAAACGAGTTCGTCTGATTACACTTGAAGGAAATCCTATATGGGCGAATGGCAAATATCATCCTGAGTTAAAACATCTCCAAGGAAACACAGTTGCGGGAGTTGGTGATTATACTCTTGAATACCTTTTGGAGGAAGATGAAAGCATAGACGCAGCTTTAGAAGGAATCAGAAGCAAGGGTGTGACTCTTAGGCGGATAAGCCCGGTATAATACTTTAAACCAAATCTTTATTAATGCAGTTTTATGTTGAGTCTTCATGAAGTACAATCTAAAAAAATTCAATTCTGCGATTGAGGATTACAAAAAGAAGCTGGGCAATATAAGGGGGAAAACCTTCCTTATCACGTTTGACCCGGACAACAGGAATGCATATCGCTCCTTTGCTCCCTTTTCTGCTGCCGTGCACGAATTAGGGGGGGACATGCACGTTATGGGCTTCAGGGGAAAATCTCCGATTCTGGAGAGCCTGGAAAATGTCTGGGATTTGCATGAGAAAAAGGATGAAACCCTGGAAAAGTTTATCTCGATAGTTGACAAAAAGGCGAAAGGGGAATTCAAAAAATTGTTCAGGAGGCCGGAAATACGGCTTTGCGCAGGGAAAAATTCGTTTGAGGGAAGCATAAAACTGCCTTATCATGCGGAGTGGTTCAGGGAATACAAGCGGGAAAGGCTCATTAAGACAGCAGATGCAGTGTGGAAAGGAGTTTATGCGCTGAAGAAAGAGCGCGTGGGGGTTGGATTTGTGCTGATACCAAAGCGAAAACTGCTGGAGCTTCCTTTGGAAGATTATCTGGACTCATATGCCGTTGCAGATGCAATGAAGGAATCTGCAGAGAAAAAGGCAATCGAGGTGACATTAAATGCATCTTCCCCAAGAATGTCGCAGATGGATTTTCCCGAGAGAATTTCTGATTTGAAGGCGGCCCTGATTGGGTGCGAGCTTGACAAGGTGATTGATGAAGAGCCATTCGTCACATTCAGGAAGCTTTCAGGAATGCTAAACACTGACAGGATAAAAATCAGCAGCGCAAACTTTTTTGTTTCTGCCAAGGGATATGGGGGCAGGCACATATTCGGGCAGACCATAGGATACCCGACGCTGAACAGGAAGTCAAGGTGGAATTCCCCATCCGGAATAATCTACAAGTTTGATTTCTATCCCCAGACTGTACTGGAGGACAGAAATCCAATGTCGAGGGTTGGCTTTACTGAAACGCTTCCAATAGATGTTTTTATCGAGACCAACCTGATTGACTGGGACGAGCTTACAAGAAAGGACCGTGTTCTGATTGACATCTGCCACAGGTGCGAAAAAATAATTGTCGAGGGGGAAATGCAGAAATGCGGATACAGGACAAAGATAGAAGTTGGCCTGATAATGCCAAACGGAAAGCACAGGTGGGCGCGGGGTTCTGACACTGAGCTGAGAAACCTGATACAGCAGTCTTACCTCAGGAGAACGGGGATAAGGGCAGGAAGCATGGGCAATATTCCCGGCGGGGAGATGTTTGTGACTCCGGAATATGTTGAAGGTACTGTTGTTGGTGACGTCGTAATAGCAATAGACCAAAGCTACATGCTAAGCGAAAAGGAGCCGTTCGTGATAAAGTCAGCTAAAAACGGCTACAGGGTTATCCGGGCTCCAAAAAAAATACTTGGGAAGTTCAACAGCAGAAAGTCGGAAGCGTGGAAGCTGATTGAGATACAGGAGAAAAACAAATCAGTCCCGAAGGAAGTTGTGGAGATGAAAAAGAAATTCTTCAACCACATAGGGGAGTTTGCGATAAACACCAACCCAAAGGCAAAGATATGCGATTACCTTATTGTAAACGAGAAAATTGCAGGGATGATGCACGTTGCAATGGGCTCGGGCTATGAGCCTGACAGGGCAACTGAATACCACATAGACGTTGTTGTTGATTCCATAAGGCAGAAGCACGACATTTACGGCGTGGATAAAAGCGGAAAAAAACACTGGATAAAGAAAAGGGGAAAATTTGTGATTTAATCTTTCTTGAAAAGTTTTATAAGCCTTTCGTTTTCAAAAAATTATCTTATTTTCACAACACAAATCTTTTTAAAGAAGGGTCCATTATGATTTCACATGAACGCAAACAACAAAAGCATTCTCGACAGCGTGATTTACAGTTATTCAACAACAACAAACCAACTTGAGGAGGAAAACAGGGTTTTGAGGGACACGCTCGAGAAAATGAAGGCGGAGCTTGACAAATTCAAGCAGCCTCCGCTCATGGTTTGCGAAGTGTATGAAGCTTACGGCGACAATGCGCTGATAAAAATTCCGAACGGAAACCAGTTTTCTGTCAATGTTTCCGCGGAGTGCCCGAAGCTGCGCCCCGGGGAGATGGTTCTCGCGGAGCAGAAGAACCTTACAATCATAAGGAAGATTCCAAGCGTGAAGGTATTCAATGTTGACAAGTTCGTGATTATAGAGAAGCCAACGGTAACGTGGGCTGATGTCGGCGGGCTTGAACATCAGGTGAGGGAGATTAAGGAAGTCATAGAGCTTCCATTGCTGAAGCCGGAGCTTTTCGTCAAAGTAGGGATAGAGCCTCCAAAAGGTGTTTTGCTTTACGGGCCTCCCGGAACCGGGAAGACATTGCTTGCAAAGGCGGTTGCTTCTTCTACAAATTCAACATTCATCGGAGTTGTTGCTTCCGAGCTCGTGCAGAAATTTATTGGCGAGGGCGCGAAGCTCGTGAAGGAAATATTCGAGCTTGCGAGGGAGAAAGCGCCGTCGGTTATTTTTATTGACGAGATTGACGCTCTCGCTGCGACGAGAATGGAGATAGGCACTTCCGGGGAGAGGGAAGTGAACAGGACTTTCATGCAGCTTCTTGCGGAGCTTGACGGGTTCAAGCCGCTGGATAATGTCAAGGTTATAGGCGCAACCAACAGGAAGGACATTTTAGACCCTGCAATCACAAGGCCGGGAAGATTGGACAGGCTGATTAATGTCCCGCTTCCGGAGAAGGATGCAAGGCAGAGCATATTCTCGATACATTCGTCAAAGATGAAGCTGGACCCGGTGATTTCCATACAGGACATCACAAACCAGATGGAGAATTTCTCGGGAGCCGAGATAAGGGCGGTGTGCACTGAAGCAGGATACTTTGCCATAAGGGAAAACAGGTTTAAGATTCTTAAGAAAGACCTCGAGAGGGCGATTGAAAAGGTCAAGGAGTCCGAGAGCAAGGAAGGAAAGGACTACATGAAGATGTTTGGTTAGGAAACCAACTCCTCAAAAGACAAGCCTTTGCTTTTTGCAAGTTCTTTTGATATTATGTATGACCTATCGCTTCTTTCCATGTCTTCCAATGAAAGAAAATACCAGCCCATCCTGTCGAACTTGATTGCAATCCATGGCTCTCCGCCGAAAAAGGAAATAAATTCTTCCAGCTGCCTGATGTCCTCCTCGGGAATGTATTTTTTGTCATCGCCGCAAGTCTTGCACTCTATTGCCAGCCTTCTCAGCTTGTTGCTTGCGAGGATGTCCGGAGAAGGGTATTTCATGCTTCCTGAGCCTGCAACTCTGAGCGCGGACCATGTTCCGGTGCCCCAGAATTTGTGGATTACGTCGCGCTCCGCGTTTATGCCTTTTGATTTTCTTGACATGCTACAATCTTATCCTCTTGAAATCATGCGCAGCTTCGGTGTTGCTGAAGATGTCTTTTGCGTCCTCTTCAAGAATATTGGGGGAGGTGTAGCGGGCGCTGAAATGGGTGAGAAACAATTTCTTTACGTTTGCGACGTTTGCAATCTGGGCGGCCTGCTTTGCGGTCATGTGGCTGTGCAGCTCCGCCTTGTCCTCCATGTCTGAAGCGTAAGTTGATTCGCAGATTAAGACGTCTGCGTCCTGCGCAAGTATGGTGGCATTTGCGGTTGGGATTGTGTCTGCGATGACTGTAATTTTCTTTCCCCTGACGATGGTTGTAATGTCGTCCGGCTTTACCCTTTTGCCCCTAAATTCTATTTCCTTTCCGTCCTGAAGCCTCCCAAGCAGCGGCCCTTCGGGTATTCCAATCTTTTTTGCTTCCTTCAGGTTTATCCTTCTCCTGTCTTTTTCTATGAAGTTGTAGCCGAGGCAGGAAATGTTGTGTTCCAATGGCAGGGTTTCGATGTAAAATCTTTCGGCATCGACAATAATCCCCTTTTCAACTTCCTTTATTCTTAATTCTATCTTGCGGTCAAACACAAATGCCTTCTCCATCAGCTCTAGCCTTTTTGGAGTGTCTTTAGGCCCGTAAATTTCCAATGGCCTGTTGTAGTCGGTTGCGCTGAGTGTGGATATTAGTCCCGGAAGCCCAAATACGTGGTCGCCGTGCCAGTGGGAGATTAGTATCCTTGAAATTACCGAAGGCTTGATTCCGGCAATCTTGAGCTGCCTTTGAGTGCCTTCTCCGCAGTCTACCAGTGTTCCATCTCCTTCGTGGATTATCAGGAGCGAGCTGTGGTTTCTCTCTTTGGTTGGCACCATTGATGATGTTCCCAAAAATATGATTTCCATGGCTGGAAGGAGGACATGGTTTATTTAAAGGTTTGTTGATTGTAAAAGGGTATACAAATGTATAAATACTGGGCTTGATTTTCATGTTCCTATGGAGTCAACACTCATAGGCCAACTTAAGGTCATCGAAGATGTGCCTGATTATATTCGGGTTGATAAGATTGTGGAAATCCGTGAGCTTTTTGATGAGTGGAGAGAAAGAAATAAAACAGTGGACAGAGTTGTTAAGGGTGAAACTTCCTTTTCTGAGCAGGTCGAAGAGGCCGCCAAAAGGTTTCAGGGTGTAAAGAACTATTTGCCTATTCCAGATGATTCATATGGGGATGCTGATGAACTGTCGGATGTGCTTGGCTATGTGCCACGAAAGAGCACCATTAATTCGTTATGCACCCCGATTCCGACCGCAGCGATTGGGGCTACGGGTTTTGGTTCTTTTTTGAGTTCTCTAGGTTTCATCAATCTTTTTATTGAATATGGTGGCAAAAGGGTGAGCAGAAGAGAATTATTTAAGCAGGTGAAATATATGTCGTTAACCGGTGTGCTTGGCGGGGCTGGTCTTGGTTCAATGGCCGGTTTTGGTCTTTCTCAAGCCAACTTAGTGTTCCTTGACAGGGCAAGAGAGAACGCACTGTACCTTGATTCTAAGGTACAACAACTTTATAGAAGTTGATTGTTAACTGTAAACCAGTTTCGGGATAATATATTGGAATTACAGATGATAGTGTACTCATGTGGGGTGCTTAAACTCCTTTAAGCTGTCTTTTACTCTTTTTGCTTCCTCATCCAGCTTTGGCATTTCAATTCCCAAATCAATCCTGTACAAGGCGATGATTGCATTTGGGCCTACCAGCGCAGATTCGATGCTATCGAGCTTTATGAGGAAATTGTCAGGCCTGAAGCCTACCAGAAATGGCCTTCCTGCATTTCTACTTTTTTTATCTTCGTACCTGTAGGCTCCAATCAAAGGATAGCCGCATTGAATGAAAGAAAGTATGGCATCGTTAAGGGTTCCATAAGGCGGTCTGGAAATAGAATTATACAAGGATTCGGTAGGGATTGGCAGGGCAAAATTACCGGCTACTTTTTTCTTGGTATGAAGCCAGAAGTTTCCGGAGCCATCGACACTTTTAATGTTTTCAAGTATTGTATCAGGGCTTATCCTGGGGGAGAGCATGCTTAGAGTATCCTCAAGGCAGTCTATATAGCTCTCAGCGTCTTTATTGCTCTTGCCCTTATAACTGCCAAGAAAAGAGGCAATTATTCTTTCGCGGTTGAGGAGATGCCTTTTCATGGGGAGGGGGAGCTGGGAGATTATATAAACATTTAGCATGTTACTACTAGGAGATTTAAACTCTTTAACAGGCTTATAGGAGAAATAATTAATACCTGTTGGGGGTATTATTGGGAATGAAACTAAAATATGTAATCCAAAAGCACAAGGCAACGCACCTTCATTACGATTTGAGACTGGAGCATGGGGGCGTTGCAAAATCATGGGCTGTGCCTAAAGAGCCGACGATGGAAGAGGGGGTAAAAAGACTTGCTGTTCAGGTTGAAGACCATGCTGTTGGATATATGGGTTTTGAAGGAACAATTCCTGAAGGAAGCTATGGCGCAGGGACTGTGGAGATTTGGGACAAAGGCTACTGGGAGCCTGAGATTGTGGAGGAGAAGAAAATTGTTGGAATGATTTTTGGAAAGAAGCTCAGTGGGAGGTTCACTCTAATACATTTCAAGGGAAAGAACTGGCTGTTTTTCAGGACTGCTTAGGAACCTGGCCGAGGATTTCTGCGATTCTCTGGTATAAATTTGCCTGGTCATGCTTGCAAACTTTACCGGCGTTATAAAAATCCCCAGACATCAGGAAGTTTAGCTCGGCTGTTCCCAGCAAGTTGTGTTTTACGCCCATCATCGCGGCTTTTTCATGGTTTCCTGCTTTCTCAAAACTCAGTATAGCCTTTACAGGATTCCCCCTCTCCAGATACAGGTCGCCAGCTTTACCGTAAAACTCATTTGCCCTTTTCCTGGCTTCGGCAGCCTCAAACAGCTTGCCTTCCCCGTACAGGCTTTTTGACTTCTTTATATGGAGCTCAGCCCTTTGCTCGTGACGCCTTATTATTTTGTCGTACCAGCTGCCTGCTTCCCTGTTGTCCTCGCTCCAGTTTTCCTTCTCTTTTAGTTCTTTATACAGCAATTCAGGGACTGCCTCTTTGGCTGACGTCAAGGCTTCTATCTGCCTTTTCCTAATCTCATACGCCTGTTTTTTTGCAACTGCCTTGCTGAGAAAAAGTTTTGAAATGGTATGGTCCCTCCAATCAGGGTCGAATGTAAGCTTGCCGTTGCCAAGAAGTTCGCTAATTGCATTGTCAAAGTGAGCAAATGATTCTGTATAAAGCTTAATTGCGTCGTCAATGGGGTATCCTATCAAAAATCTTTGATATGCACTTCCAGCTTCCCTCGCTTTTTCTTCTGCAGCATGAAGAAGGCTATGCTCTTCGAGGCTTACGACAGCGTTTTGGTACCTTGCCAATGCCATTTTATACCATTCTACCGCTTTGGAAAAATCTCCATCGCCAAGCGACAGGTTGCCTTTTTCTACGAAGCGTTTTGCAGCTTTGATATGCCCGCTTTCGAAGGGTTCCGAAGAAAACTTAAATTCAGGCTCTTTCTTTCCAAGGAGAATTTGGATAGCCTCCTCGCATTGCTGCTCCATTATCAAAAACCTGCTGAAAGCCATCTCTCCCTGCCGTTGTATGATATCTATTCCGGTTGCAAATTCAAGTATATGCTCAATATTTGTAAAATATCTGTCTTCAAATGACTTTTTGTTGGTTTGGATGTACAGATTTTTTTCCATTTCCAACTTTTGCTGCCGGTATTTTTCTTCCCAGCGCGAAGGGTCTCTCGACAGGATGTCTGTCTCGGACTCTTTGTGGCCAATCCTAGTAAGCTCACTATTGCTTGTGTCTAAATAAAGCCTGTTCTCAAGCGGCAGTGCAAGAACACGCGAGTGAAAATTAGATGCGCTCTTTGGCTGCCCGAGGCCCTCGCAATTCCGAGCTGCCTGCTGCAAATTATATGCCGCGATTTCCAGATCTTCTTCTTTGCCACTTTTGCAAAAGGCATTTGCGATTTTTTCTCGGAGATCAAGCGCCTCTTTGTACTCCCATCTCTGTTCATGTGTCGCCGCGGCCGCAGCAAGGGCCAAAGGGTGGTCTATTAGCCCCTTTTTAACAACCCTAACCAGGAATTGGTCATTTGCTTCCCCACTCCTTAATGCTCCATAAAAATTTAGAAATGTCCCGGTCTCTATCCGCTTAACGATTTCCATTCCGGAAGTGCTGTCACCATTCGCAACCATATCTTAGGGGAGATTTTATACCTTTTAAATGTTTGGATAATGACCACTACTTAGTAGATATAGAAATAATTACCTAAGCCTCTGCACGGCCTGAAAACAGGTCTATCGACAGCCTGCAGGAGATGTGGGGGATTTTTTTGTTGTCCTTTTCTGCTATCTTAACCAACCCAATTCCCTCCATGTATTTTATGTTCCTGAACACTACTTCGTATGGCTTATCAAGCTCTTTTGCCAGCTGGTAAATGTTCTTTACGTTGTTCCTGTAAATTCTCTGCAAGAGCTTTATTCTCTCCGGGCTGAATACCTTGCTAAAAGTCTCGGGAGTCATGACTATCCCCCTCTCGGGCTTATCAAGGATACCTTTCCTTATCTTTTCATTAATTTCCTTGTTGTATTTGCTTACAGATTCAACAATCTTAATCTCGCAGTTCGTTTTCATCGCCTTTATTCGAATTTTATGCTTTCCTTAAACTTTTCTTTTAATATTCTTGAACTAATCTCTTTTATGGCCTTTTCCGCTTCTTGGAAGGTAATATCAATCCTTTTTACTTCGTCTTTTTTGTAAGCATGAATGTGGCTTCCCTTTTGCTTATCATGAGGATAATTGTCAATTCTGCAAATCTCTATCCACTCGCTTCCATTGAAGTAGAGCATTTGGAGTGCCCATTTCGTTAGTTCAGGGTGTTCATCCGGCGATTCCCTTTTCATCAGGGTTTTTACAAGCCTTACGTTTTCAGCGTAAATCTCATTGAGGCCGTCAATTAATATCTTCATCAACGTCTCTCCTATATGACTTATTAGGTCATATATTTAAACTTTTGGGTTTCTGTTAATTTCGCCTTGGAAAGAAGACTTTTTTCAGTGTAAAATGGAAATAGTGTGATGCCTTGGTTCGGGTCCAGAGGGTTTTAGCTTCAGTGTGCTTCCCCTCATTACCACAACGACATCTTTCACCTTTCCGTCTTTATCGTAACTGATATCTACGTCTGTGGGGCAATAACTTATTTCTCCTGAAATTCTTGAAGGAAGGCCAGTGTCCGTCTTTTTTATGGTGCTCATGTGATATCTTGTGATTGGGTCTTTGCCGCCCACCTTGACCAACTCTCCTTCCCTGTAGTCAAATTCCGCCTCAAAATAAATGTTATTAAACCACCTCTCTTTGCTCCGGGGTCTTTCTGCTATCTGAATGTGGCCTGCCATGAAACCGGGCATATCCCCTTCGAAATGATATGTCTTAAGGACTGCAAGCCGCTTGCCCCATCTGCTTTCGATGCCAACCAACTTGCCGTCTTGCACCGTAGTTTCGATAACGAGTTCAATCCCATCAGGGAAGCTTCCTTCCAATCTACTTGGAATGTGATATTGTGCAGGCATGGCTGGGTGGAAAACAATATAACTTAAAAGAATTTATGTAATGGAATACAATAATCATCCATGATGCCTGAACAGCACATATCTCTTGTCTATGCTAAGGTATTCTAACTTTGTTTTTTCACTTAGCCTGTCAAGCAGGGTGTTCATTGCAATGTAAGAGCCGGCAATGCCCGATGCAAACAAAACCCTTTCGAATATGACGATTGGGATTAATGCAATCCATGCAGCAGGAGTCATCGGAACGATGTAATTCCACATTGCGCCTCCAACAGAATGCGCGGTAAGGGTTGCGCCCAAGCTTTTCAGCCACGCATTTTCAGAATACTTTGCCGGAAGGAACTTGACAATTATCGGGATTGTCCAAAAAAGGGAGAAATACCACACCTGCCTGCCAACTGGATGGGCGATGAATGCGGCAATTGCAATGATTGGAACAATAATGCTTATCTTATCCCTTTTTGTCCCAAAGTACCATGCGGCGAAGAGCATTGGCAATAATCTCAACACGCCGATTAAGGTAAATGCCTTTCCCAACACAAGGTAGCTTGAGACTTCTGCAATTAAGACAGAAAGGACACCTACAACAGGGCCTAAAAATGAGCCTGCGATTGGTCCGAAGAACTGAAACAATGTGAAGAACTGGTTTTCAGCCCCGATTAATCTTGAGAAATTAATCCTGTCGCCCACGAAGACGAGAATACTAAATATAAGCAGGAAAAGCAATCCCTTTTTTGTGATTAACTTGTTGAGTTCCATTGTACCACCCTTCCGCGAAAATGAAGTGTTGGTTTATATAATTTTCGCTAAAGCAGCCTTTTGCGGTAATGGTAAAGGGCAAATGCTGAAGAGATTACTGTAAGCGCCAGAAGATAGGGCCACAATAAGGGATAGACTATCAATGCAATAACGGAGACAAACTGAAGGGCAGTTGTTGCCTTTCCCCAGAATTTTGAAGTTATCCTCTTCCATTGGAATCTTCCAATTGCGAAAAGGTACAGGCTGCCCAAAACAAGAATAACATCCTTCACGCCGAGCAGTAAAAGCTGCCATAACGGCGCGTAGTCCGCAATGATTAGGGCAATAACCGCGCTGAGCAAATACACCTTGTCGCAGACAATGTCAAGCTCTGCGCCGAACTTGGTCTTAATATGCCAGTGCCTTGCGATATTGCCGTCTAATGTATCGGATAGTGCAGCAAGGATGGCTGAAACTGCCATGACTGCAAAATTATGCGTGAATATGCCGTAAGCCAGGAGAATAGCAAAGGGTATTCTGCTCAGGGAGAGGAGGTTTGGAACCGTGAAAATGCTTTTTTTCTGGCGCATTCTTTCCTATTTTATCTGTGCATATAAATAACTACCTTAATCACACCCCTACCTCCTAATTATGCGGCGGTAATAAAATCCATTATCAAGGGCAAGACTCTCCAGGGCCAGGGGGTATCTCCTGAAACTCTGCCGTGTTGAGGCCGCTACATTGGGTTTTTCCATCCGGATGTCTATCCTTTTCATTTCTTCGGCAGCCTTCGGAAGAATTTCAATTAAAGTTCCATGCACATCATCATACAAATCCTTAACCCTTTTGGGAATTTCAATCTCTGAAAGCGGAACAAGATAAATTCCACCCTGCTGCCTGGAGTTTTGCGGCTCGGGTCTGTCCAGAAAATCATCCAGTGAAGGGCTGTAGAAAAACTGGGACCTAAACTCCCCAATTGAACCATAGAAAAACGGCTCTTTGCTCCGGGCAACACCAATCTGTACTGAAAAACCCTCGCATATGTTTGAAATGGTGGCATATTCTCCCTTCCCTGCAAGACGAACTGTGCCTATCAGAAGCTGCTGAGACGGAACTGCCCTTAATTCAAATCTAATCCCTTTCTTTGCAGGAGTGCCATTAAATATACTTGGATCTGCTGATTCTCGTTTGGTGGTTTTTCCCCTTGGCTCTTCAGTACCCCTCATGCGTATCACTTCAGTTCGAATTTCAATGGGTGTGCAGGTGGATTTATAATCCTTTAGTGCAAGGGCTTGGAAAAAGCCCATAAATATAAAAATAGGATTAGATTTCCGGCAATATATGACACTTTACGCTTTAACGGAAAGAAGGGAAGAATGCCAGATGGGGACGGTCCCGATTTCATATTTGTTTTGTCCGCCAGGACATGTAGGGGATAGGGTTATGGGAGTTTATCGGGGGCATGACGGTTTTCAAACTGAACACTTTAAAAGAAGAATGCTGGATGATATTGCCGGATTAGACCCCCTGCCAAGGAAAAAAGAGGTTCAATCGGAGCATCCAACACCAGATACTCACAAAATAAGGGGCTTTTTCTGAGTGTTGTAAGGGTTTAAACCACTGCTTCTTAGGGCGTGGGAGATGGTAATGAATATACCTCTTATACAGCTAATGTCCCTTCCTGATTGGGATTACCTTGGATTTTTTGCCAAGCAAATCGTTGGAGAAAGGCCTCAATGCTTCAAGAAGCTGCTGCAGGTAATCCATCTCCAAAACATATCTGGTTATCTTTTTGCCAGACACACTATATTCACTTTTTTGAGTGGCATCCTCCAGGTCGTTATCCTTAATTAGCTGGTCTATCGTTGTCTTCAGGTCACGAGGATCGGCAGTTAAAGGAACTCCAATCAGCTGTTTTGATTTTGAAAGAAAATCTCTTGAAAGCACAAGGTAAAGTGGGGTATCAAAGGGCCTAACATAAAGCCCAAGGCATTCTTTGGGAATTGCAGGAATCCGGTTTTGTGCTGATGGGTTTTTTCGGAAGCGGGTGGACAAGCCCAGCGTAATTTGTTGAGTGCATATCTGCAGGGAAGAGATTCGGCTTTAATTACCTTATGCTGCCCAATCTAAACCTTTTTAAGGGAACCGGGATAATCCGGGTTCAATGGCGCGTAAAACGAAAAGCGAGCCAGAGCCAGAAAATACCGAAAAGAGAATTGTTGTCTGTGCAACATTTTCGCGGGAACGTATACTGACGGAAAATTCTGACTCTGCAAGGGAACTATTCAACACGAGCAGGTACGGCTCTCTTCTGGACGACGGAAGGGTGCAGCTGTCTCTTCTTGAGGCTCTTTACCTTCTGGAAAAAGGCAAGATTGAGGTAATCGAGGGCAAAAAGAAGAAGCTTGGGGTGCAGGATTTCATCAAGAGGTCAACGAAGCTTGAACCGAACTTCTGGATTAGGTACTGCGTTTTCAAGGACATAAGAAATCGGGGATACATAATCAAGACTGCGCTTAAGTTCGGGGCGGATTTCAGGGTTTACGACAGGGGCGTGAAACCGGGAGAGGACCATGCAAGGTGGATTGTATATCCGGTGCATGAAGGCTCCACGCTGACGTGGTACGAGTTTGCGGCAAAAAACCGTGTTGCGCACTCGACAAAGAAGCGCCTTTTGATAGGCATAGTTGATGGCGAGGGGGATGTTACATACTATGAGATTAGGTGGCTGAGGCCGTAGGGTCTGCGCATAGTTCTTTGTCAAGTGTGATTTGGCGGGATTTCATCCTATACACTCGCTTCCGAAACATTTATATACCTAATAAGATTAATCTTATCTTGTGATATTATGGAAGTTGCAATAACAAGGATGAGTTCGAGGGGACAGGTGGTTATTCCTGCTGGAATGAGGGATGATTTGCATGAAGGGGATAAAATACTCGTAATACAAAACAAAGACCAGATTATTCTAAAGAAGGCCACCAAAGCGGACAAGAATTTTGAAAAAGATTTTGAGTTTGCGAAAAGAACAGAGGATGCGTGGAAAAGCTACGAGAAAGGAGAATTCGTATCTATGCCTGCCGTCAAATTTCTTGAAAGGCTTTCTAAATGCTAGAAGTAGTATACCCCCCGGATTTCCTGAAGAACATTGGAAAAATAAAGGATAATGGGCTCAGGGAAAGGGTGAAGAAGCAAATTGCAAAGATAATCGAATCACCTGAAACAGGCAAGCCAATGAGGTATTCGAGAAAAGGCACCCGGGAGGTTTACGTCAAACCATTCAGGATATCTTATGCGTACTTAAAACCGGAGAATAAAGTAATCTTTTTGGATTTGTACCATAAGGATGAGCAATAGGCAAGGCAACCCCCTTATTGCGCACTGGTGTGTTTAATCCGCAATAATTATAAACCCACTATTCCTTTCTTAGGGCATGGACAACAGGCAGAGAATTCTGGATTTAATACGGCTGAAGGGACCTGTAATACCCATACAGGTTGCAAAGGAGATAAGAACAGACACCATGATAGCATCTGCGCACCTTTCCGAGCTTGTTGCGTCAAGGCATCTGAAGGTTTCATCAGTAAAGCACGGCTCTTCCCCGCTGTATTACATTCCGGGCCAGGAGGCAATGCTGCAGGTCTTTGCAACAAACCTGAATGAAAAAGAGAAAAGGACATATGATATCCTGAAAGAGCATTTGGTGCTGCAGGATTCAGCCCAGGAGCCCCTGGTGAGATATACCTTAAGGGAGATTAAGGATTTTGCAGTTCCCCTGCAGGTGAATTACGACAACAAATCAGAATTGTTCTGGAAATGGTATCTTCTGCCGAATGAGGATGCGGAAAAGAGGATTAAGGCGATATTGGGCAAAGTTGAACCAAAGAAAGAAGAGAAGCAGACCGTGCTTGAGCCAAAAAAAGAGGAAATAAAAAAGGTTGAGGAGAAGAAGAAAGAGATAGAAGAAAGAAAACCAAAGGCAGAGAAAATAGAGCGGAAAGTAACAGAAGAGAGGGTTGAGCGTAAGGAAGAAAGGGGAAAGATTGGGGAAAAAAGAGATGAATCGTTTTCCTCTGTTCTTGAGGGATTTATTTCAGAGAACAAAATTGAAGTTGTGGAGAAAAATGTCCTAAAAAAGGACTCTGAAGTTGAGATGGTGGTAAGGCTTCCGTCTTCTGTCGGAAATCTGCTGTATTTCTGCAAGGTGAAAAACAAGAAGAAGATTTCAGATGGCGATTTAAGCTCTGCGTATATCCAATCGCAGTCAAGGAAGATGCCAATTCTTTTTTTGACAAACGGGGAGCTGACGAAGAAAGCAAAGGAGATGCTTGAGCAGGAGTTTAAGTCAATGACGCTCAAGAAAATCTAAAATGGGCCTCGCAATAAAGGAGATTCTGAAGTGCAAGGAAATTGAGATTGGGGACTTGAAAGGAAAGGTCCTTGTTGTTGACACTTTTAACCTGCTGTACCAGTTTATTACCACGATAAGGGGCAGGGACGGCAGTTTGCTTACCGATTCAGGCGGCCAGGTTACATCGCATCTTGTTGGATTGTTTTCCAGGTCTTCAAGCCTGATGAAATCCGGCCTGAAGCTTGCATTTGTGTTTGATGGAAAGCCCCCCGAGCTGAAAAGGCATGAGCGTGAAAGGAGAGCGGAGCTGAAGAAAGAGGCGATGCGCGAGTTCGAAAGGGCCGCTGAAAAAGAGGATGCCGAGGCGATGAAGAAATACGCGGCAAGGACATCCATTTTGACTTCTGAGATGATTGGGGACGCAAAAACTCTGATTGCCGCGATGGGCATGCCGGTAATACAGGCGCCTTCCGAAGGGGAGGCGCAGGCAGCGCATATAGTGGGAAAAGGGGACGCTTATGCGGTTGTAAGCCAGGATTTTGACAGCCTCATGCACGGCGCAAATACGCTTGTAAGAAACCTGTCCATAAGCGGCAGAAGGAAGGTTGCAAACACGCTGCATTATCAGGAGGTTAATCCCGAAATGATATCCCTTGCAGAAAACCTCAATCATCTGGGAATAGACATAGGCCAGCTTATTGCAATGGGAATACTGATAGGCACAGATTACAATCCCGGCGGCATAAAGGGGATTGGCCCGAAAAAGGCATTGGAGCTTGTGAAGAAGCATAAGAAGGATTTCAATGCGCTGTTTGAGGAAGTTAAATGGAAGGATTATTTTGATTTTCCATGGCAGGAGGTTTTTGAGACCATAAAAAAGATGCCTGTCACATCATCCTACAATCTGGAATGGAAATCGCCGGATATTGATGCTGTGAAAGAGCTCCTTGTCAAAAAACACGACTTCTCGGAAGAAAGGGTCGAAAAAACTCTCTCGGACTTAAAAGTTGAAAAAACAAAAAGGCAGCAGAAGGGGCTTGGGGAGTTTTTGTAAAGATTTATAAATAGTTGTTTACTATATAGTGATAAAATGTCGCTTGACAGGATAATCTTCAAAGAAACTCAATATCCTCAATTTATTACAAAGGAACTTCTGGAAAAATTTGCAGATGGAATTCCCGTATTCAGCGAAAATGACCCGAAAAATCCGGAATGGAGGGAAACTCCAAATATTGAATGGGATTTAAGACGTGACGGCTACGGAAGAGTGTTTGTGAAGAATGAAGCTGACGAAAAAAGCAATCCGACTGGGACGATTAAAGACAGGCCTGCATGGGAATTGGCAACAATCTTCAGAGATTATGCCCGCGGTTTGCACCTGATGGCAGCGGACAGGTGCATTGAATCAATGGATGTTCCAAGGTTTTCCATAATCACAGCAGGAAATGTTGGGTTATCAGTTTCGGAAATGTTCAGAAAGTATGGTTTGCCCCCTATGAAGCTGCTTGTTGATGCAGCAATTCCGAAGGAAAGGCTGGAGAAGATGAAGAATTTGTATGCAGATATCTATGTAGCTGATTTAAGCATTTCCTATTCCCCAAAAGAAATTAAGGCCTTAACAAACAACGAAAATGGGGTGGATATCACTTCCGTTATGGTTTTGGAACCGCATGCAGTGTTTTATGACTGGCATGTCCATGAGGCGTTTAACGAAAATCCTGACGAGATTTATATCCCTTACGGCTCAGGCAGGCTAATAGAAAATTACCTGACATGGCAGGAGAGGACAATCAGAAACGAAGTTGCCGGAAGAAAGGACACAAGATTAAGGGTTTCTGCTGGAAGGGTTATTGGAATTTCGATTTTTGGGGCTGAGCCGGAAAAACACGATAGCACGGCAGACAAGCTGACAAAGCGCTATAACCCATTTGCAGTATATAATGACCAGGACATCAGGGCGATGGATGCACTTTCATTTACGGGAAAAAATACAGGCGTCTACAAAGTTGCTGAAGAAAGAATAAAAGAGGCGTATTCTTTAATGGACAGGCATTTTCCAACTGAGCCATCAGCATCTGCGGGGCTTGCGTTATACCTCCAGAGATATGATGAAGGAAAAATAAATCCTAGGCATAAAATTCTTATTGTCAATACGGGGAAAGGAATCTAGTATTCCTTAAATCTGATAGTCCCGTAAATCTTCCGGAAAAACCGGACAAAGGTATAAATAGGGGCGGCTATTACTGCTGCCTCATGAACAAAGATAAGATTTTGATGTGGGTAATGTTTGCATTGTTTGTAGCGTTGCTAGTGCTGTTTATAGTCAATAGGGTGAGGGGATGATTGTTCCTAAATTTTTGCAAGATGCATTGACAATCTTTCTAATCCTGTTTGGAATCTTTCTACTTTACCAAGTGATTCTTAAGATATTTGGTGGTTCGTGGACGACCGAAGACCTTGTTTTCGGTTTTATAGTTGTTATGGTAGGTTTTCAGTTTCAGATGAACACCGCATTGACAAGGGTACAATCGGATCTTGGCTATCTGAAAAATCAGTTTAGGGCTTTGGCGGGCGACTTCAAAGAGCATATTGCGAAAAAGCATTGATATTCTCCCTAATCTATTTAAATGGATTTAATGCAACTTGTTGGATGGACCTAAGACAATCTCTGGAAGGCAAGTTAACGAAAAAAGAAATAAGGCATTTGAGGACGTCCTATGACATAATCGGAAGCATAGCCATAATGGAGATTCCGCCTGAGCTGAAAAAGAAGGAAAAAGTAATCGGGAATGCAATACTTCAGCTGAGGAAAGAAGTCAAGACTGTATGCAAGAAGGCAGGCATACACCGGGGAAAATACAGGACGCAGAAATTAACTGTCATTGCGGGGGAAAAGACAAAGGAGGCAACATACAGGGAAAACGGCTGTACCATTCAGCTGGATGTTGGGAAGGTCTATTTCTCGCCGAGATTGTCCACAGAAAGGCAAAGGGTTGCAGGGCTGGTAAGGAAAGGGGAAAGCGTTCTGGTAATGTTTTCCGGGGTTGCGCCATATCCTTTAGTTATTTCCAAGCTGGCAAAGCCAAAGGAGATTTTCGGAATAGAATTGAATCCAGTTGCCCATAAATATGCGCTGGAAAATATTGCATTAAACAAAATAAAAAATATCACGCTGATAAAAGGAGATGTCAGGAAGGTTAAGCTGAATAAGAAATTTGACCGGGTTGTTATGCCGTTGCCAAAAGGGGGAGAGGATTTCCTTAATGTTGCGCTGAAATACGCCAAAAAGAAAGGGATAATACATTTCTATGACTTTTTGCATGAAACTGAATTTGATTTGGCTGAAGAGAAGGTAAAAAAGGCGTGCTCGGAAGCAAAGAGGGGGTGCAAAATCCTTAACTTCGTCAAGTGCGGGCAGTATGGGCCGGGAATATTCAGGGTGTGCGTGGATTTTGAGGCACTCTAAAGCTATTTAAACCATTAAATCTCCCCGAGTTCCATGGCAGAATCGATATGGATAGAGAAGTACCGCCCAAGGGATTTCAATGATATTGTTGGGCAGAGGCATCTCATTCCAAGGATAAGGGCTTTTGTGGAGCAGAAGAACATGCCTCACCTGCTTTTTGCGGGGCCTGCGGGAACCGGAAAGACATCAACTGCACTGGTGATTGCACGCGCGTTCTTTGGAGATGAATGGAAGCAGAATTTTCTGGAGCTGAATGCGTCGGATGAGCGCGGGATTGATGTAATCAGGGTGAAAGTCAAGGATTTTGCAAGGACAAGGGCGATAGGCGATGTGCCGTTCAAGATTATCTATTTGGACGAATGCGACCAGCTTACAAGGGATGCCCAGCAGGCGTTGCGCAGGACAATGGAAAATTATACTCAAACATGCAGATTCATCCTCAGCTGCAACTACTCATCAAAAATATTGGACCCGATACAGTCGAGATGCGCAATATTCCGCTTTAAACCATTGGAAAGGGAAGAGATAATGGGTATCATAGGCAAGATTGCCGTAAATGAAGGCCTTAAGATTGACGAGAATGCAAAAACGGCAATTTGCGAGGCTTCGGAAGGTGATGTCAGAAGGCTTGAAAACCTGATGCAGAGCTGTGCGGCTATGGGTTCCAAGATTACAGAAGAGATGGTGTTTTCCGTTGCATCAATAGCAAAGCCAAAGGAGATAAGGAAAATACTTGAGCTTGCGGTGAAAAACGATTTCATAGGGGCAAGGAAAATGCTGCTCGATGTAATGCTTAACTACGGCTTTTCAGGGCTTGACATTATACGGCACATACAAAGCGAAATACTAAATCTGGACATACCTGACAAGGCAAAGATGGGGCTTATGGAAAAGACGGGGGAAGCCGAGTTCAGGATGACTGAAGGGAGCGATGAGTTTATACAGCTGGAGGCGCTGCTGGCTTCCTTTGCGTTGGCTTCCGGAAAATGATCAGCTGCCTGCGTGCTTTACCAGGACTCCGGTCTCGATAAACTCCTCGTAATCATAATCAAGGTCTATTATTACCACTTTCTCAAAATCAGTCCGGTCACTTTCGCTTAATGTCTGGGTGCACCTGATTACCCTTTTTCCGCTGTGAAGGGTGACATAGCCGGATGTATCGCTTCCGTCTGAAAGCCCTGAGCAGCTAAGACCTGGAAGACCGGTGTCAATCTTTACAAGAACCCTGTCCTCGTTTGCGCGCACGGTGTCGTCGCATTTCTGGCTAAGCTTGAAAACATTCCCGCTTCCAACGTGCTCAACGGTGAATACAAATGAAACCTTGTCCTTACCGCTCGCCTGCTCCTTGAAAGAGGTTATAGCTACTGGCGCGCCTGAATTATAGGCAGTCTTGTCCCCGTTAACAGTGCACACGTTTGTGTCAGTTGTGTCGAGGAGGTCTTCCTTGTAGCAGGCCTTTGCATTTGCGATTGTCTTGTATTTGTAGCACACATCTGCTCGGAACGTGAATGGAGTGTTTCCGCTGAGCTGGCTCTTGTGGTTGAAATCAGGGAACGAAACAAATGTTTCGGTGCCTTCTATTATTGCGCCGTCCGCATCTTTCTTTGTGGACTCAAGGTCGTCATCCGGGTTCTTTACCAGCTGAGAGGCAGTCTTGCTGAACTCGGAAGGGTCTATGCCGGAAATCTTTACAAAGACATCTTCTTTCTTGACAAATGCCTCACCTACATTGTTTAGCCTGACTTCAGTATCAAATGAGAAGTCGCCGCCATCGAATACCTCTTTTGGGGGGGCTGATTCGACAAATCCCATTTCAAGGCCTATAACGCCGCCGATGAATGGTGTAGAAGCGCTGCTTCCGGGTGTTGTATTCTGGGCGCACCCAACAACAGCAAGCATAATGATAACCGATAAAGCAATTATTACCTTTCTCGTCATGTGAAACCCTCCTTTCTCAAATCTCGATTGCCTCTAGTATTTTAATATTTCTAAATTGGGATTGGGCGTATCCATATGTAAGCGTTACCGTCAGGGGTGTGGTGTAAGCCTGGGCAGACGCAATTGAGGCAACAGAGAGGGTGCACTGGAAATGCCCTATTCCCTGGAAAAGCTCGACCTCCTCACCCAAATCCGGCTTGCACTTGTCAACGGACCTGTCGCCGAGGCGGACATCCTCTATCTGCACACGATTAAGGTCTCGCCAGTCAAAGCCCTCGTTGGGGTTTGATGACACAAGGTCGCGTGCAATAACCTGGCCGGTGCCGAAATTCTGGAGGTCAAACTTGAAGATAATCTGATTGGAGGTAATAATCTCCTCGACGTTTGTAATTCCAACAGGACCTCCCTGAGGCGCAACTGAATATATTTTCCTGAAGTCGGTAAGGCTGCAAACCTTGTCCTTTACATTTATGCTTCTTGGCTCCGGGTCTATGCATACGGGAACTGATGCAATTGATTTGTAAAGATAGGTAAGGTAAAAGATAAGGGTTGGCTCGTAAACTGCAGTCCCCAACGGAAGGTCTCCAACGCTTAAAATCAGGGACTCCAATACAACGCCGCCCTGCTGGTTGAAAGAGCTTCTGCCTTCGAGCTCTTCAGGGTCGAGCTGCTTCCTTATGTCGCCCTGCTCGAAAGATGCCTGCAGAATATTCGGGTCATAGCCTCCAACCCACAGGAAGCCGGTGAATTCGGAAAGCTCGTCAAACTGGGGGAATGCGCCTTTGTTTTCCACCTGAATCGGAATCCTGACGTCAATGTCATTCTCAAAAATCTGCTGGGGCGTTCCTGACGGGAAGGTTACATCAAGGCCACTGGAGCCGGTCCTGAATTCAACTGCAGTTGGCTGGTTTCCCTTAGAGCCGCTGCAGCCGATTATAAGCAGCGAGACTATTACAAGAACACCTAAAAATACCCTCTTTTGCTCCATTATAGCTCCCTTTCCATCAGCATCTTATAAATTTTACTCATATAACTGCGCTTTTCCTGATTGTTACGTCTTTGGATATTGAGTGCATATAGCCGTAATCGAGGGCTATGTTAAGCGTAGTCTTGAATGTGCCAAGCTCCATCGGAACTCCTTCCTCGTAATTGCACAGGACATAATCCTCTCCCTTAAGCCGCAGGTAGCCCTCCAAGCCGCCATTACCCTCGCGCTTTGGTATGCAGTCCAAGACAATTCCGTTTGAGAGCTGCGCGCTTACAGAAACCGAGTTTATGTCCGATTTTGTGAGACCTTCGGATGAGCATGCATCGGCTACTTTTGAGGCGTCAACAACCTGTCCGTTGCCCATGTTCTTGACATAAATCCTGAATTGGGAAACAACCTTGTCCTGTGATTTTGACGGAAGCATCTTAACCTCGACTTTGGTTACTGCAACTGGGGCTCCCTGGCCGCCTGTCAGGGGAATGTCAGATACCGTGCAGGATTTTTTATTCTCCCTTATGCCGAAAGGGTCGGTGTCTATGCATACATTAGGCGATGCGAATGTCTGATAGCGGTAGCATGCCATTACAGAAACCGTTGAGGTGTGCTTTTCGCTCAAGATGTCTATTGGCTTTGTGAGCACGGTAAGCCCTATTGTGTCCCTGTCGCCCTGCTGGCTTATTTCAGATTTTCCCATGAGCTGGAAATCAAGCTTTGATGCATCTGAAGGAAAAATAGAAGTGCTCCCGGTAAATTCTCCCGGCTCCATGTAGTCCTGGTCCAGATTGACAAGGGCATAGCCTTCTTCAACGTTGTATGCGCCCTTGTTCCAGATTTCAATGCCGACTGGAAAAATGCTGTTCTCAAAAACTTCTGCAGGGGGGGAATTTTTTGTGAAAGCCAAAGATACTCCGTCAGTTCCGACGTAGACATTCTCACTTGTGAATGAAGGCTTAGTCGTGCATGCCGCAAGAAAAACTGCAAGAAGCAAAATCCACTTCCTCATGTTGAGCCTCCTGTCAATGGAAATGAGTGAGAAACTGAGGCTTCCTTTCCGAATGAATAGCCATCAAAAGCCCTTGCCTTGCACGTGGTGCGCTTTCCGTCAATGTCCTCTGAAGGCAATGGAGCCATGCACTCCCATAACTCTCCACTTTTACTGCAGCTTACCTCTTTGCCGTTGCTGTTTATGTCGCCCTCAAACCTGTAATTCAGGGAGACTGAATCATCTTCGTCTTTATCTTCAACCTTTGCCTTGCAAAACCAGGCAGCATCCACCTTTTCAAAAGCCAATCCCCTAAAGACAGGCAATGAATTACCAACTATCATTTCAACTGAGTCCTTGTATGTATCGAATGCATTTGTGTCGAGGCCTGATTCGATTACATCCTCGACTATATCCGTGTACCTTTCAGCATTAACTGTGCATGTTACTTTGCTCCCTTTCTTTTGGGGCTGCAGGGTGATGGAGCACTTCTTTCCATCGCTATCGCAGGTTTTTGCAGGGGTTATTGCATCTTGGTCATCAACCTTGAATTCGAATTTATTGACTTTTATCTTGAAGTCTGAGTTTGAAACCTCGCAATTCAGGCTGTCTGCAGAAGTTGCCTTTGCCGGCGATATCTGCATGAAAAATCCCTTTGGCGGCTCTATGCGCACGGCAACCTCTTTTTTGAGGTTGTAGTCATATTCCGCCGTTGCGCGTATGTAGCGCGTCGAGAACGGGGATTCCGCGAGCAATGTTTCTATGCCGTCGGAAGGTATTTTGAGGAAGCAAACAACGGAAACGAATTCCTTTATGTCCCTGTAGCTTGGATTTGATTCAATCTCTTTCAGCTTATATGCCTTGTACGTTCTTCTGTCCAATTCATTTCTCAACCCAAGGTCTTCTGGTTTTGGGTCCGTATCTTCCTCAAAAATATCGCAGGTCTCGTCGGGTTCCATTCCTTCGGGGAGATAAACCACAAGCCTCCTGAGCTGCCTGATTTCGCCTTCCCATCGGTTTTCAACTGTGATTCCGAGCCGTACTTTTGTGTCTGAATCGGGGCTTATGCCTATAGGCGGATTTCTAAGCTCCATGCCAATCTTTACAGGGCCGTTTGTGAACACTGCCTGCGGATTTTTTTCCGTAATTCCGTACTGGCTGAACGGGTCAATGTTTTCACGGTTCAGGGTGCGCAGGGTTTCAAGGTTCATGAAATAAGTTTTCAGGTATGAAAGTGTCTGGAAGTTGAAGACTGCGTTAACTGCAACCTGGGATGAGCCCTTGTCAAGCTGGCCTTCCTTGAAGTCGCATTGAATGTCTTTTTCGTCGAGATAGTACACTTCAAGGTCCTGGTCATTTTTCTCAAATTCAGGGCTGCTTTCCCCGGAATATTCGTCTGGAATCTCATCGGGGTTTATGCTGCCGAAAACTTCATTCTTGCCGTGCTTTCCCGAGCAGAACAGATTGATGATTATGGGATTATCCGTGTCAAGGTTCTTTGCCTTTAACGTTCCCCAGACGCTTACCGGCTCGTTCATGAAAAACTGCTTTTCGGTTGGCTTAATGCCTTCGAGATAGACGCCAAGCGGCTCCTTTTCATTTTCCTCAACAACTCCGTTGTAATAGCCGCCGGTGGCGTAGTTGATTTGGCGCATCCAGCTTTTCTTTGCGTTTTCTTTCATTTTGTCTACTGCACCTAACCAACTCTCCAACCCGTCTTTAGGAGACACTTGCGGGGCATACTGAGAAAGGGTGTTGAACAGATGGTCTACTGCAGTTAGGTTCGTTATATTGCTAATATAAGGCACTAAAAGCAGTATCATTACAAGCGCATAAAAAAAGACAATAAAACTCTTTATTTTTGGGTGCATAAAATCTACTTTTTCCAAGAAAATTACGGGCCCTAATGGAAGCAGAAGGATTATCGCGATAGAGGTTAGACCAACAAAGCCGAAATACTGCTGAATAAATCCAAAAAATGTTGGAAGCAGCAGCGAGTAAATGAAAAGTATTAGAACATACGAGGCCTTTTTTCTATCGTCCATTTTGGATTTTGCAAGTAGAACCAAGAACAGGATTGCGCTCAGAACAAGGTATATCAGGAATCTAATGTAAAAACTCCATGAAAACCTTCCAGAAAAATCCAAAGAAAAAACAAGTACAAAAAGGGCTAAGGCAAGAAGCGATACAAAAATGCTTTTCTTCTCCTCTCCGCCAAATTCCTCTTTTTTCAGAAGCCTCTCGTAAAAGCTCTTCATATAAGGGGAAACATCTGTTTTTAGGGCGGCGTTTACTTTCCCCGGGGCAGCTGAAAATGTCGGGAAATATTCTTTTAGAGATTCTTTAACGCTTTTTCTAAGCCTTTTTTCCTCCTCTTCAGAATGCACTTTTTCATCATCCTTTTTGCCGCTTTCAGAACTTCCACTTGTTTTATCATCAGCCATATTTTCTCCTATAGTCCAGAATTCCTACTCTTCCTCGATTTCTTCGAGGATTACCCTCAACTCAACGATGTTTACCCGCGTCTTTGGCCGTATCTCTATGTAGTTGTTTCCTTCCTCAATCCAGCTGGTAATCTTCCTTGAAAATGTAGGCTTCTTCTGGTCAACATTTGTAAGATGGCCGTTGATGTTAAGGTCGAGGCGCTTGGTGTTGTCGTCATCCACAAAGTCAAGTTCCACACTTGCATCAACTGTCTTGTTGGTTATGTCGCTGAATACAGTCTCGTTCACATCAAAGTAAAAAATTGGGAAAACTTCCTTGACAAGCTCGGTCTTAACCTGCACCTGGTCTATCAGGTATGTGCCTTTGGTGGTCGTGAACCCGATGACGTTCTCCCCCGGCTCAAGAAGAGTTGGCGGAAACTCAACCTTGTTTACGGTTCCGCAGTCAGGAACGCCTGAAAACAAAGGTCTTGAGTTGAGCTGAACATCAAGGATGCCTACATTTGAGGGGCTGCACTCCGGGTTGAACCTGAATGATGAAGTCTCCAGATTGTCAAATTCCTTCCTGCTGACGAAGAAAACTGACCTGGAAGACTGCCTGCTCTTGTCTGAAATGTCTGCGGTAATCAGGAACTCGTCAACCTGGTACTGGTTTGTGGTCCAGAACTTCCAGCCAACTCCGGAAACTGAGAACTCAAGCACGTTTTCGTCCTTAAGGTCTTCCTTTGAAAGAGAGATTGGCTGCGGGGCAGAGCCTTCCAAGCCGCCCTCAAATATATTGTTGCCGTTAAGCTTGATGATTAATGTGCCCTGGGCCTTGCTTACTGAAAATGAGAGCAGAACATTGCTCGTCAGGCTTGCGTCTGGAGTGGAAAACCTCACTTCGCGGGGACTGAAATCGAAAATGCCGTTCCTGACCTGGAAGGACGGGACTTTTTTAAGAACCTTTGCGCCTGCTGTCTGGAAGAGTGTAAAGGAAGGTATGTCGTGCTCGCCCTTGTCCAAATCGCGGTCTTCAATGGTGCCAACTGCCTCCTTGAGCAAGGTGGTATTGGCGGAGCTCCCGGATGACACTATGGTTGTCGTGCCTGAATTTCCATCCAAAATCACATCACGGTCCTTTTGGGGGATGGCAAGTATGTAGAGAAGTATCAGGCCGAAAATTATAGCAACCAAGATTGCAGCGTTAATGCCTCCCTGTCCTCTTTTTGTCAAGGGTTCACCTATTTTTGCCTCTATTAAAATCCAAGTCTACAAGGATTAAGTTTATATATAAATGTTTTCCTTTTTATTCGATGATTCAAGTTTATTCCAACCTCAAGGGGGGAGAGCTGAAGCTGAAGCCGGAAAACAAGGACGACTTATGGTGCCTGAGCCAGGTAATTGACGCCGGGGATATTGTACAGGGCAGGACGCTGAGGAAGATTAAGGTTGGGGAAGGTGCGGTAAGGAAGCCGGTGTTTCTTTCAATAATCGTAGAGAAGGCTGAGCTTTCTGACACATTGAGGATTCTTGGCACGGTTTCAGAGGGCACCGAAGACATTCCGAAGGGAATCCACCACTCGTTCAGCGTGGAGGAAAACTCCCCGATAACCATAATCAAGGAAAAATGGCTTTCATTCCAGCTCGAGAAAGTCAAAGAGGCGTGCAGGGCAAAGGAAATGCCTGTGCTCATATGCGCCTTCGACAGGGAGGAATGCTATCTTGCGATAATGAAGAGGTCGGGGCACGAGGTAATCGCGCACCTGGAAGGCAATGTGGAGAAGAAGGGCATGGAGGAGCGCGTTTCAGGAAACTTCTTCGGGGAGATTGCAAAAAAGCTGGAGGAGATAAGCTCCAGGCAGAGGATAGACCACATAATACTTGCTTCTCCGGCTTTCTGGAAGGACGAGATGATGAAGGTGATAAAGAACGAGGAATTAAGGAAGAAAATCACGCTTGCAACATGCTCGTCTGTTGGAAAGTCTGCGATAAGCGAAATCCTGAAGCGAAAGGAGATACAGAACGTGATGAAGGAAGACAGGACTACGCAGGAGATGAACATGGTCGAGAACCTTCTCGGGGAGATTTCAAAGGACGGAAAGGCTGCGTACGGCTTTAAGGAAGTGAAAGGAGTTGCGGAATCCGGCGCTGTTGAGATTCTTCTTGTGACGGATGGACTAATCAAAAAATTCAGGGAAGAAAAAAATTATACAGGCATAGACGGGATTATGAAAACGGTTGACTCGATGAACGGGAAAGTGCATCTCATTTCTTCGGAGCATGACGGCGGCAAGAGGCTTGATGGGTTGGGGGGAATTGGAGCTATTTTGAGGTATAAGATGAATTACTGAGGCGGCTTTGGAACCACATAAACAACATCGCCTGGCTTCAGCGCATTAAATTCGACAGGCACAAGCTTTTTTGCTCCCCGGGAATCCGCGAGGAATAAGTACACATCGGATATTGTTGCATTCAGCCTTAAATCGCCAGATTCTTTGTCTTCGATGTTGAATCTGTCTGCTATGTAAGAGGCGCCCTCGCCATACTTAACACTGTAAGACCAAATGTCAAGTGTGTGCCTGCCTTGCTCCAGCTTTACTTCAAGGTTATCTTCATAAGTAAAATCTCCGAAGCTTTTTAGATTATCCTTCTGCAGTTCAGTTTTTCTGGAGCGCTTGATTTCAAGGGCGTAAAGGTCAACTTCGACAACCGGGCCGTCAACCTTGAAATTGCCCGGCAAATAACCGGTGGCGGTGCTTTTTTTCTTGTCAGTTCCATAAACAACTACCTCGTCACCCTCGGTAAGATTGGTCCAGTCGCCTGTGAAATTTTCAGCTGCAGAGTAGAGTTTGCTGTCATAGCCTCTGACAAGCATGGATTTTTTGTCCTCGCTTACAGCAACAACCAAGCCCCGCTCCTTTATTCTGCCTTCATTCTTTTTTTGGGCATTAAAATAGCCAAATGCCAGGGCTGCCAACCCCATTCCTATTCCCAGAAAGGTTCTTCTTTTCATCGCTTTATTTGTCAACGCTATAGCTATTTGGGAACGGGATTTAATTTATCAATGTTTGCGAAACTGAAGAATGGGCAATATAGGGATACTTACTATTTGTCCTTTAATTTGGCTGCTGCATCTCGCTTCGCTGCATTTTCCGCGATTGATATAAGAACATTCATGAAGAGCGGATGCTTCGTGTCCAGAAACAGCTCATCAGCTATCTCTCCAAAGTGGGAGGGATTAGCGGGAATATTACGGCCATTAATAGTATAATATGCAAACATCTCTTTACGCCCCCCCTCAAGATACCTGATGGTTTCTTTCCGAATGTAATCGCTTGTTTCCTTATTCATTGGCATTAGGGAATAGGAATTAGTTTATTAATATTTCGCGTTGTAAACCTGAATTATCCCGCCTCTATCACAATCTTGTTCCCGACTTTTGATATGGCAATCTCTGTTTTTTCGCTGAGCTTGAGCTGTTTTTCCAAGTCGCTTGGGATTCTGAACACAAGGCCACCGCCGCTCTTTGACAGATGCCTGTAAAGCTTCAATGATTCCGGCCATACGCCAAGGCGGCGTGCAACCGAGATTGTGCGCTGAGCCTCTTCTTGGTGCGGGAATTCCTCGTTGCAGCTGGTGCATCTTTCCCCTTTGACTATGAATATGTACCCTTCTATCTCAAGCGTTATGTCGCTGACATTTTCCAGATTCCCCTTATTGCAAATTGGGCATTTTCTCATTTTCCCTCAGCTCCGGTTATTGCTAATATACCCCCATATCCCTTGTCTTGTCTAAATACTTTTCTGTTAGCCGGCGTTCAAAGAGTGTTTTGCGCATGGGGATGTCAATGCCTCCGCATCTGGAAACAATATCCTTGAGTGAGCGACAGGTTTTTTTAGACTTAATGGGAGAAGCGAGGGGGAACCATTTGGCGAAAAAGCAACCGATACCTTTTTAAACAGACCCTGATTTTTGAAGCTGAACAGCCCGAGTCTCTCTGAGGCGCGCTTAGGGTTCTCATAAGGGAATTCTATGGGTTGTTATGTTGATGGCAGAGCAAAAGGCAGAGCACAAGGATTTCAAGTACCTCGTCAGGATTGCAAACACAGACCTCGACGGGAAGAAATCAATAGGCAATGCCCTGTTGAGAATAAAAGGAATAGGATTCATGATGGCAAACGCTGCATGCACTATGGCGAATGTGAATTTCTCCAAGAGGGCAGGAGAGCTTTCTGATTCTGAAACACAGAAGATTGATGATTTCGTGAAAAACCCGCTGAAGTATGAAATTCCACGCTGGCTTGTAAACCGGAGAAATGACACTGAAACCGGCGAGGACAGGCATCTTGTCATGGCAGACCTCCAGTTTGCAAATGAGAATGACACGAAGATGATGAAGAAAATGAGGAGCTACAAGGGGATAAGGCATATGCAGGGACTTCCTGTAAGAGGCCAGAAGACAAAATCAAATTTCAGAAGGAACAAGGGCAAGGCTCTTGGAGTGAAGAAGCCGTCAAAGGCGGGCGGAAAGACCTAAAATGGGACAAAAAACAAAGAAAATCAAAGATTTTCGTGGATTTGGAAACCCCGTTTCCAAACAATCAAATGTTTTTAGGTCCCGGTGTTTGCGGAGATAAAAATGGGAGACCCAAAAAAGCAGAGGAAAAAGTATTCAACCCCGAAGCATCCCTGGCAGCGTGCGAGGATTGAGTCCGAAAGGGAGATTATTACCACTTATGGGCTGGGAAACAAGAAGGAGATTTGGAAGATGTCCTCATTGCTGAGGAAATTTTCCCGGCAGGCAAAGAGGTTTTCCACAATAAAATCTTCCCAGACTGAATCTGAAAGGGCACATTTGCTGAAGAAGCTGCAGGGTCTTGGTCTGCTGAAGGAGGGCTCAGATATTGGAGACATACTCACACTTGGCATTCACGACATCATGAACAGGCGCCTGCAAAGCCTTGTTTTCAGGAAGAATCTTGCACGCTCCATGCTGCAGTCAAGGCAGTTTATAGTGCATGAGCACATATCGATTGGAGACAAGAAAATAAATTCACCATCCTATATAGTTTCGATATCGGAGGAACCTCTTATAGGATTTTACGGCTCATCTCCGCTTTTGAATGCAGAGCACCCGGAAAGGGTGTTGATTGAGAAGAAGCCAAAGAGGAGGGGGAAGAGAAGGGAGGAAGGGAAAAGAGAGGGGGTGAAGCCACATGCCTAGACCAACGCAACAGGATTCTGCGCCAAGGGAAAGATGGGGATTGGCCCATATATACAGTTCTTATAACAATACAATAATCCATATCACAGATATTACCGGCTCCGAGACGATAACTATCACCTCGGGAGGCCAGATGGTGAAGAGCGACAGGATGGAGAGCAGCCCCACAGCAGCGATGATGGCCGCAAAAAAGGCTGCTGAGATTGCACGCGACCAGGGCATAAATGCACTTCATGTCAAGATTAAAGCACCCGGAGGCCATAACGGCCCAATGAACCCGGGGCAAGGTGCGCAGGCTGCAATACGGGCACTTTCGAGAATGGGCCTAAGGATAGGGATTATAGAGGATGTTACGCCAATTCCCCATGACGGCTGCAGGAAGAAAGGCGGAAAAAGAGGGAGGAGAGTCTGATGGAAGCAAGGCTTTTGGAGAAGGAGAAGGACAGGGTTGCGTTGCTCTTCAAGGATACCACTCCTGTTTTTTTGAATACTATAAGGAGGATTATCGTGGAGGAAGTCCCGACGATGGCCATAGAGGATGTTGAAGTAAGGAAAAACACATCGGCGCTTTATGACGAGATGCTGGGGCACAGACTGGGATTGCTGCCTTTGACTACAGACCTTAAATCTTACAATCTTCTGGAAGAATGCAAGTGCGAAGGGAAGGGATGCGCAAGATGCCAGGTGAAACTAACGCTGGAAGGCAAGGGGCCGGGGATTGTTTATGCGTCGGACATCAAGAGCGCGGATTCAGCAATAAAACCTGCGTTTCCAAAAATGCCAATAGTCCAGCTGCTTAAAGGCCAATCAATTGAGATAGAGGCAACAGCGGTTTTAGGGAAAGGCAAGGTTCATTCCAAGTGGATACCTGCTCATGTTTACTACAAGTACAAGCCGAAGCTGACTGTGCTTGAGAAGGTTGATGAAAAGACAAGGGAAAAGGCAGAGGTATGCCCGCCGGGGACATTGGGACTGCTCAGGCAGAATAAAGATGCGCTAAGCAGCCCGATTGTTGATGGTTATCTGGGACAGGTGTGCGTAGAGGAAAATCCCAGCGAAGGCGCAGTCATAGTGGAGCAGGATAAGGACATAATACTTTTCATAGAGACTTTTGGACAGCTTGATGCGAAAAAGGTTTTGCAGGAGGCTGCTAAGGTGCTCGAGAACATGCTCAATGATTTTGAGAAGTCATTGAAGCAAAAAGATTAGCGCGGGGGTGTCAGAGCCCGGTCAATTTCAACTAATAATTGAAGACTTAATGAGTACGGTTGAGGGCCGTATACCTTAGTGGTTGCGCGGGTTCGAATCCCGTCCCCCGCATTTATCGTGCGGAGAAACACAGAAATGGATGAGATAAAACCGGATGTCAGGGGCGCAATGGCCGTGCAGGGCATGAAAGTGCTTGGCCCGGTTTTGGCGGTGCTGGCTGTGTATGTTATGATGAAGGCGCTGGGTATCCTGAAAATATTCAGCGATGCAAAGGAAGTGCTTCCGGGATTTTTTCCGAGCTTCGGAAACCTGGGAATGCTGTTAATGGCAATGATTGCAGTTGCGATAACAGCTGTGCTTTGGATTTCGTATTCAGGCGCAAAAGGCACAAGGTACCTCTTCTTTCCGGAGAAGATGGTCGTGTGCAAGGGCGCTTCGGATGAGGGAAAGGAAATACCCTATTCAGGAATAACGAGGGTCACGATGAAAAAATATCCCCTGCTTGGGGTCGGGAAGATTACGCTCGAGCTTTCGGGGCTCGACGAGCAAAAGATGGAGATGGATTTCATAGGGAATCCATTTGAGGTTTCAAAATACATTGAGGGATTAAGAGCATGAAGCGAACAGGATCTTCAAACGAGCACCTTAGGGATGTCATAGCTAGTTTGAGGAAGGCTTCGATTGAGCAGAATTGCGCGCTTTGGAAGAAGCTTGCGGCTGAGCTGGAGAGGCCCTCGAGGCAGAGGAGAAATGTAAACCTTGGAAAGATTGCCAGGGTGACAAGGGAGAATGACTTTATCATAGTTCCGGGAAAGGTGCTGGGCAGCGGCGCAATAAGCCACAAGCTTACAATATCTGCATACCAGTTTTCGGGGAGCGCTATAGACAAGCTGAAGCAGGCTGGAGCATCCATTGTGCCGATGCCTGAGCTGTTCAAGGAGAAGCCGGATGAGAAAAGGATGAGGATAATTGGCTAAAATGATAATCGATGCAAACAACCTGATTGTGGGAAGAATGGCGACAGTTGCAGCGAAAAGGGCACTGCTCGGCGAGAACGTGGAGGTAGTGAACTGCGAGAACACCTACATATCGGGCGGGCAGTATGCGGTAATAAAAGAATACAAGGTAAAAAGAAGCAGGGGCAGCATAAGAAAGGGACCATTCTTTCCGAGGATGCCCGACAGGGTTGTGAAAAGGATTATAAGGGGGATGCTCCCGAGGAAAACCGACAGGGGAAGGAATGCGCTTAAGAGGGTAAAATGCTACATGGGCGTTCCTGAAGGGTTTGACCCAAAAAAGTTTGAAACCATAAAGGAAGCGGACGTGTCAAAGCTTCCATCGCTTCGCTATGTTCAGATGAAAAGGGTATGCAAGGAGTTGGGTGCACGAAAATGAAAATTATACTAACATCCGGGAAAAGGAAAAGATCCATTGCAAGGGTTGCCTTGAGGGAAGGCAAGGGAAGGGTATGGGTGAACAAGATGCTCCTTGACATGTATCCGCAGGAATTATACCGACTGAAGATGCAGGAGCCCCTGATAATTGCAGGCGACGTAAGCTCAAAAGTGGATATAGATGTCAATGTGCACGGCGGAGGAATAAGCTCGCAGGCAGATGCCTCGAGGCTGGGAATAGCAAAGGCGCTGGTGCAGTATGCAAAGGGAGAGAAACTGAAAGAGATTTTCCTGAACTACGACAGGACATTGCTTGTCGCTGATGTAAGAAGGAAGGAAGTATGCAAGCCAAACGATTCAAAGGCAAGGGCAAAAAGACAGAAGTCATACAGGTGATACTATGATTATTCCAATAAGATGCTGGTCATGCGGAAAGCCGATTGCGCACCTCTGGGAGGATTTCAAGGAGAGAGCTGCAAAAGGGGATGCAAAAAAGAAGATTCTTGACGACCTTGGCCTGGATAGATACTGCTGCAGGTCAATGTTCCTCGGGCATGTTGAGCTTTTGGAGACTGCTGCAGAGTTCAAGAAGTACTAGGCATGGGAATAATTTTATAAATCCCTGTTGGGAATTTACGAAATATGAACTGGACCATAAAGATTATCCTGTATGTTTCTTATTTTGTTGCGCTTTATTTTTCATTATTCTGGTTCCTGGTGTTTATTGAAAAAAAAGATGGAAAACACAAACTACCTTCCATGAAAACACCTCCAAATGTTTCAATTGTAATCCCGGCGTACAACGAGGAGAAAAGGGTAATACAGACACTTAAATCCGCGCTGTCGCTGAAATATCCCTCTGACAAACTCGAGATTTTTGTGGTTGATGATGGGAGCAAGGATGATACATACGCCTTGGTAGAAGAGTTTATCACAAAAAAGAGGAAATTTCCGGTTACACTTGTTAGGCAGAAGAACGGTGGAAAAGGGGCTGCCATGAACAAAGGCAACAAGTTCGCTTCAGGAGAGTTTTTTGTCTGCCTTGATGCTGATTCGTATGTGACAAAAAATGCACTGTTTGAAATGCTGCCCTATTTCGGCGATGAAAAAGTTGCGGCGGTGCTCCCAGTCCTTAAGGTAAGAAATCCAAAAAATCTACTGGAAAAACTGCAATCCTATGAGTATCTGGTAAACATGTTCTTCAAAGAGCTGATGGGCAAGCTTGACTGCGTCCATGTGATACCCGGCCCCTTCTCGATATACCGCAGGCGGTCCCTGCTGGAGGTAGGCGGGTTTGACGAAAACAGGAACCTAACCGAGGACCTTGAGATGGCGCTCAGGCTGCAGAAGAAAGGCTATAAAATAATACAGCTGCCGCACACAAATGTTACGACTGTAGCGCCTTCAACACTTTCGGCGCTTTACCGCCAGAGAAACAGGTGGTTTAAGGGCGCGGTCATCAATTCGGTAAAATACAGGGAAATGCTATTCAACAAAAAATACGGCGATTTCGGGTTCATACAAATGCCCATCTTGATGGGTGGCGGGGTTATTGCAATTATATTGGTCATTTCGTTTTTATATTACACATTTGAGCCCGGTCTCCGCTACATTTACAACCTGGGGTTTGTCAATTTCGATTTTTGGACATTCATAAAAACACTCGAACTGAATTTTTATTTCCTCGATTTGGATTACTCCACGATTTTAGTGGCCGTGGCGATGCTTGCAGTTTCAATTTTTATTTTTATCAAGTCCCACAAGTTTACGAGGGAGCATGAAATGAGGCATGGCCTAATGCCTGTTTTCGTGTATATGCTCGGGTATTTTCTTTTGCTCGGCCTCATATGGGTGGGAGTGGCTTTAGATATACTTTTAAACAGGCAGCATAAGTGGTAATCCGATGAAAGAAATAAGCAGGCGAACTTATATCATTGCAGGCGCAATTACTGCCGTAATATTTATGCTGGGTGTTCTTTTAGGGCTTGTGGTCGAGGGGAAAAGGGTAGCATTTGTTGAGTCGCAGGCAAAGCAGCAGTCGCTTGATTTTTCAAGCCTCCAGCTCCAGTTTGAGATTGTAAACGAGCTTGAGAGGGAAAACAACTGCGCCGCATTGCTCGCAACATTCAACGAAAATGTGGAATCCCTTGAAAAAATAAGGATACGGCTTGAGTCATACGAGGAGAATGCTGCGATAAACAGGGAAGAGTTCTTGCTGCTGAAGAGGGAATACCTGCATGCGCAGCTGAGGTACTGGCTTCTTGCAAAAAAATCAAAAGACCTTTGCGGTGCGGATGTTGCAACTGTGCTCTACTTTTTTACGAACGCCGAGGAGTGCCCGAAGTGCGACGGGCAGGCGTTTGTTCTTACATATCTCAAAAAGGTGTTCAAGGAAAGGCTGCTGAATTTTGCGTTTGACAACACGCTTCAGAATGAGCCGCTGCTTGACATGCTGAAGACAACCTACAATGTCACAACTTTCCCTTCGATTGTGATGAACGGGAAAACCTTCTCGGGGTTTACCGAAAAAGACGTGCTTGAAAAGGAGATATGCGGCGCTTACGGGGAAAAGCCCGAAGAATGCAACGGACGATGAAAGGAAGAACAAATCTTGTGCTCGTGTTCATATTTGTCCAGCTGGTTTTTCTGTTTTATGGGGTGCTGAATGGCAACTATTGGTTTATCCCGGAGAACATTCTTTTCGTAATATCTAACCTACTCATTTTGCGCTTTTATGAAAGGGTGAGGATGAATTATGCGCTTACTGCGGCGCTTAATGCCTTTTTCATACTTCATTCTGCCGGAATCTTCGGCCTTTACGGCAGGGAGTTTTCATTTATCATGTTTGACAAAGTGGTGCATTTTTATGCGTTTGTCGTTGCCTCCATTTTGTTCTACAGGGTGCTCGAGAAAAGCACATCTATTTCAAAGCCGAGCCTCATAGCAGTGGTAATCCTGATTTCAGTTGGGGCGGGAGCGTTCACGGAGATGATAGAATACACGAGCTACCTGCTTCTGGGCCAGGGAGACGGTTTTTTCTTTTATGGCAGCGGGGACTGGAGCGAAAAGGTGAGGGGCGGCTCATGGGGAGATTCAATGACTGACTTAATGGCGAATGTGCTGGGGAGCGCTGCTGGAGTGCTTATTATGTTTGTCTTTAAGCGAATGAAAATCAAAAGGTTTTTATAGACTTTATCTCAAGAAATTGGTATGGGAGCAAAGAGGGCATTGCTGTTAGCATTACTAGCCCTAATATCTCTATTTATCGTAAGCTGTGTATTCGACTTTGACAAAGATGGCTACCCTTCAAACATCGACTGCGACGACAGAAACCCAGATGTTAACCCTGGCGCTATTGAGGTTTGCAACAGCATTGATGACAACTGCGACGGCGGAGTTGATGAAGGATGTGAAGTTTGCTCGTGCCCTGAAATATACATGCCGGTCTGCGGCTCTGATGGCGTAACATATGGAAACCAGTGCGAAGCAGACTGCAAAAATGTTGAAATACTTCATTCTGGAGAGTGCGCATGCGGAGATGGCTATGTAACACCTCCGGAGCAATGCGACCCTACTGCCCCTACTCCTCCGTTTTACTGCGGTGATGAGGAAACATGCACTAAGGAATGCAGATGCGAATCCGGTCCTTTTTGCGGAAATGGGATTTGCGAGGAGGGAGAAGCAGATTATTGTCCTCCATGTGTTTATCAGATACCTGCGTGTAAGATGCCGTGCTTAGCAGGAACATGCCCTGAAGATTGCGAGGTTAGTTGCCCTGAGTTTCCAATTGTTTCTGTTGGTGATCCAGAAGACTTTGATGAAGGGAATATGGACATTTTATATTCTGAAGCAAAACAAGTTGGGAACGTTTTGCAATTGAAAACTACAGTTAGAGCAGATATTGAAAATTCAGTATTGCCAGATTATCTTGGGTATATCTTTTTTATTGATGCAGATAACGACCCTAATACGGGTAATCCACTTAATGGTATTGGAGTGGACTATAATGTTCACATTCAGTATAACATGGGATCTTGGTCTGTTCCAATTTACCCAACTAGTGGTCAATTAGTCCCTAATTTTGAACCAAAGGCAATTTCAATAAGGGGTAGTGCATACGGGTTACTTCCACTCGGAGCGATTGGGAATCCCACTAAAATTAAGTTTTTTGTGGGAGGCATTTCTAATGAAGTTCCTGGCGGAGATCAAACAGAGGTTGTTGAATTGAGTATCGATTATAGCAAACCCGGCTATGGTATCAGTATCAATGCGGATAAATATGTCTTTTCTGAATCTCCAAAAAGTATCAATTTAAGGCCGGATGGTGAGCGGAGGATTTTGAGTGTATCTGGTTCACAAGGTTCAGGTTCTTTCAGGACCCAAAACCGATTAGGTTATAATGCTGCTAGGGTTGATATTGCAAATATCGAAGGCAATCAGGTTTGGAACAATTTCCCTCTGCTTACAGAAACTCATAATTCAGATTGGTCTGTTATTACTAGGTTTGATAGTAGTTGTGATGTTCTTGTTGATGATTTCATTATGGGTGTATCGGGAAATCTTTACAAGTATGGACGAGTAGCTTTCGTTTTCCCTGATGAAATGACAGCTCAATTTCCAGGAAGACTTGATTATTATACTTTCAAATATAAAGAAGGAATAGAGAAGTACGAAATACCCAAAGTGTCACATTATGCTTTAGAGATAGAAAAAGAATTGACCGGAATGCCGAATCATTGGGGAGATTATGATAATCAATTATTTGTTTTTAATTATCCTGCATGTGGGTGGGCCGGGCAACCTATTTATATCGGATTTGGATGTCTGTTAGTTGAAGGAACAGATGTACCACGTTGGGGGGTTCTTTATCACGAGTTGGGACATGACTTTTTGATATACATATTTTCAGATAAATTCCCAGGACTTTATGAATATGATTGGAATAGATATGGAGAAGGTTGGGCGACATTGCTTGGGATGTATAGTATAAATAAATTAATTGAAAGGAGTGGTCAATATGGTTTTAATGCCGATACCACCAATACATTAATGGATCAGTTTGATTCTTTTCAGAGTTATAAGAATGACTTAAATGATTACACAAACAATGGATACTTTTATCCTGATGACCCCCATGAACCTAACTCTAAATTATTTGATGCGAACATCATGGATGGTATATTTGTTGAGATTGCTGAGGATTCTTCGGTTAATCCTTATGGCTGGGAAGTTTATCCAAGGTTCTTTAAGGCGTTCCATCCTGATTACTGGTATCTTTATGATACTGTTGGGGTTGGTAAAGGAGAAACGTTTATTGTTGCTGCAATGAGTGCTGCTACTGGTACAGATTTAAGACAGAAATTTAGGGGCTGGAGATTCCCTGTCAATGACGCTTATTATGACCAGATATCTCCTGTTTTGAGGGGTATTATTGACGGCGAGGTACTAGAAAGAGGTGTAGCAAAAAAAGAATTTAAGGTTGTGACAGTACCTCCTGATGTAGAAAATCCTACTCAGTAGTTTTTATGACTCTAAAGTTTTAAAAGTTACATCTATTTTCTTCATCTTATGCAAGGCTTCAAACAAGTAGACCAGAAATGGCAGAAAAGATGGGAAGAGAAAAGCATATTTGCCACGAAGGAAGCACAGGGAAGAAACAAGTATTATGTTCTTGAGATGTTTCCGTATCCTTCCGGAAAACTGCACATGGGCCATGTGAGGAATTATACTATCGGGGACTCCTATGCCCGGTTCAAGAGGATGAACGGCTTTAATGTCCTCTATCCGATGGGATATGATGCTTTCGGACTGCCTGCCGAGAATGCCGCAATACAGAATAAAGTTGACCCCGGGGAATGGACTAGGAAAAATATCGCATACATGGAGGAACAGCAGAAAAGCCTTGGGCTAAGCTATGACTGGAGCAGAAAAATCTCGACGTGCGAAAAGGAGTACTATAAATGGAACCAATGGATTTTTTTGAAGTTCCTTGAGAACGGGCTTGCGTACAGAAAAAAGGCGGATGTCAATTTCTGCCCGAGCTGCGATACTGTTCTTGCAAATGAGCAGGTTGTTGACGGAAAATGCTGGAGGTGCCAAAGCGAGGTAGAGCAGAGGGAACTGGAGCAGTGGTTCTTCAACATAAAAAAATATGCGGACCAGCTTTTGGACGACATTGAAAAGCTTGGGCACTGGCCCGAGCGCGTCAAAGTAATGCAGCGCAACTGGATTGGAAAGAGCTACGGCACTGAAATATTCTTTGATGTTGTTGACGAAAACGGAAAAAAGGTTGACGGGATAACCACATTTACTACAAGGCCAGACACAGTTTACGGAATAACCTATCTGGTGCTTGCGGTTGAGCATCCCAAAGTTCTCGAATGGACAAAGGGAACAAAGCACGAGAAGACAGTAATGAAATTCATTTCCGAAGTAAAGAAGGAAAGCATAATCGAAAGGACAGCCGAGGGGAAGGAAAAGAAAGGAATTTTTCTTGGGAAATATTTCATCAACCCGGTAAACAACGAGAAATACCCCCTTTATGCGGCCGATTATGCGCTTATGGAATACGGAACTGGCGCAGTCATGGCGGTGCCGTGCCACGACCAGCGAGATTTTGAGTTTGCAAAAAAATACAAATTGCCATTGAAGCTTGTAATAAACCCGGATGCGTATGACATCAATGCCGAGAAGATGTCCCGGGCATATACCGAGGAAGGAGTTCTTGTGAATTCAGGAGACTTTGACGGAATGCGCAATAGTGATGCGATGGAGGCAATAAGCATTTTCCTTGAGAAAAACAAATGGGGCAAAAGGACGGTGAACTACAAGCTCAGGGACTGGCTGATTTCAAGGCAGAGGTACTGGGGAACGCCTATACCTATAATATACTGCAGGAAGTGCGGGGCTGTTCCTGTTCCCGAGAAAGAGCTTCCGGTGGAGCTTCCAAAGAATGTAAAATTCACCGGAGAGGGAAATCCCCTTGAAAAATGCAGAGAGTTTGTTGAGGCGAAATGCCCGAAATGCAGGGGCGATGCAAGGCGTGAAACTGACACCATGGACACATTTGTTGATTCTTCATGGTATTTCTTCAGGTACTGCAGCCCTAAAGAAGCAAAAAATCCCTTCAGCAGGGACAAGGTCGGGTTGTGGTGTCCGGTTGACCAGTACATCGGGGGCATAGAGCATGCAATCCTGCACCTGCTTTATTCAAGGTTTTTCACAAAAGCGCTTAGGGACATCGGGCTGCTGGATTTTGACGAGCCCTTTACCAGATTATTGACACAAGGAATGGTAACAAAAGACGGCGCAAAGATGTCAAAATCGCTTGGAAATATTGTGGACCCTCAGGAAATAATAGACACTTACGGGGCAGACACCGCAAGGCTGTTTATACTTTTTGCGGCGCATCCCGAGAAGGAATTGGAATGGTCGGAGCAGGGCGTCAACGGATGCTACAGGTTTTTGAACAGGGTTTATCGCCTCGTGGAGGAAATGCCGCAGGGGACAGTTAATGAAATGACCCACAAGGAGAAATATATTGTGAGCAAGATGCATTCTACGGTAAAACTGGTTACCGAAATGACGGATGATTTCAGGCTCAGCATTGCGATTGGGAAGATAATGGAGCTGCAGGGCGCATTGCAGAAGTACAAGGATTCCGGAAAGGTGAACCTGAAGGTTTACAGGGAAGTTTTGGGAAAGCTCCTCATGATAATGTCGGTGTTTGCGCCCCATATTTCAGAGGAGCTTTGGGAAAAACTTGGGCATAAAAACTTCATATCGCTGGAGAAATGGCCGATTTATGATGAAGCGCTGATAGACCAAAAGGCAGAGGCGATGGAGGAGATTGTAAGCAGCGTGGTTAAGGATATCATGCAGGTGCTTGAGCTGGCAAAGATAAAGGAGCCAAAGAGGATTACCCTAATTGTAGGGGAGCAATGGAAGTACACTTTCTTTCGCGCAGTGAAGGAAGAGATGGCAAAGACAAGAAAGATGGACGAGATAATGCCCGCAATAATGGGCCGCGGGCTTAAAGTGTACGGGAAGGAAGTTTCAAAGATTCTGCCGAAGCTGCTGCAGGACCCCGGAAGGATTCCGGAAGTTATTCTTGAAAGGGATGACGAGATAAATGCGCTTAACGGGGCAGCTGATGAGATTGAAAAGGCATTCAAGTGCCCTGTTGAAGTTGCAAAGGAAGAGAAGAGCAGGGAAAAGAAAGCTCAAAATGCCATGCCCCACAAGCCTGCTATCGCAGTTGAAGGGTAATTCCTTTTCTTAGCCTGTTCTTTTTTGCAAATCCTGAAGGGGCTTCTATGATGTACCTTGCAGGAAGTTTAGGAAAGAACAATGCCCAGGGGCGCATATTATTTTTAATTTCTGAAATTATGCCTTTTTCATCAGTATATATAACATCAATAGGGTAAAGCATGAAGAATGTGTGGATGGATGCCTTTTGCATTTTTGGCAGAACAAGAATCAGGGTTTCCTTTTTTTGGGACAGCATTAATCCAAGCGTTTTTGAGCGCATAGTTTTACAGATGCGGGCTTTTCCGATATTTTTCCCCCCGCAGAACATGGAAAGATGGCTTTTTGGATTATGCTTTGCTGAAATTCTGTTCATTTGTCGTCATCGGTATGTCAGTAATTTATTAAATAATCGAAATCTTTAAATACTCCCTTTCTTCTGGAAAGTGAAAAAGGGTGTTAGGTACTGGCATAGTCGTCAGAAAAAAGAGGGTTTAAATGCAAAAAGACGGAAGGTTCAGCCTTAGCTTGTTCCTGTTCATGGTCTTGTTCTGCCTGGCGTTAGTCTCCATTGCGGTCATGGGGATAGTTGACAGGGTAGAGCTTCTGACACCTGATAACAACATAAACACTTCTAACAGAACGATTTCCTTTACCTGCAACGCCTCGAAGGGGAACTTCACCAATATCTCTCTTTGGGCCAATGATACTGGGTCTTGGGAGAACAAGAGCACTAACCTTTCTACAGAGAACGGGACCGTTCAGACTTTCAACATATCACTTCCAAGTACTGTAACAAACTTAACTTTCGACTGGACGTGTAGAGTATATAACAAGTCGACTGGTGCCCTTTTCAATTATTCGCCAACTAATTTTACTGTGCACATAGATGCAGTTCCACCTGCAATTTTGCCCTTAAAGCCGATAGGGTTGGATCCAACTCAGGCGAATTATACCAGTATGCCGATTGTCGTAAATGTTACTGTTGCAGATGAGAGATTTGCGGGATTGCATTCCGTATGGGTGGTTATTTATGAGCGTTCGACAGCACCTTACGGCGCGAACCTGACCCTTATGATGGCAGACCCGACTAATGCAAATACAGGCATTGTCATTAATGCCACCGGCACTATTTACGAGATGAATATTACTCCCTTCTTTGCGGATAACAGGACAGCTCCGGGAGACCACGCGATATTGTTCTGCGCAAATGATACAGCAGGAAACGTTGCATGCGGAAATACCACCGGAGTTACATCCGGAGTTGCGAATGCGCTGATAATCAGGGGAAGCAACATGTCCTCAATGGAAGACATGAAGTGGTCGAACGGCTCAGCAAGGATGAGGATATATATAGCAAACTCAAGCGCGAACAGCGGATGGCAGCTGCCGGGCGCCAACCACTTCTTTGACCCCGTCCTGAATAATTACACTCTTGTTTTCAACTTCACAGATGTTCTTGGGAATGTCATTAATGTTTCCCTGGTTGGCCTGAACATAAACTCATCGAGGCTTGCAGGCGTGAACACAACCCAGATTGAGACGAGAATGTCCACGTTTAACGGGGCGCTTGGAGGGAATGAGGGGTTCAACAGCACTGCCGCATGGCTTAACGTAAGCAACTTCATTCCGGATTTTGTATCGTACAGATACGGCAAGATTGTGATGGGAAGGACTTCCGACAGGAAATATTACTGCAACGGAACTGCTTCGGCTCCAAACTGCTTTGCGCTTTCTGAGTGCAGTGATACAGTTTATTATGAGAACGCATCATTGACAATAGGCGCAGGATGCTGGCGCACTGAGAGCGGAAAGACTGCAATATACGTAGACCACTTTTCGGGAGTGGGTGAGTCAACGGATTTGCAGCCGCCGAATATTATGTCTGTTAATAGTGATGGTTGCGTTGACAGCTGTAATGTGAACCTTTCATCAAACAGCGTAGTAATCAATATGTCATTTAACGATACCGGCGTTGGTCTGGATAATGATTCGATTAACATTACCGTCAATAATAATACCGGTGGACAACCAAATTACAACTTCTCTTTAAAGAATGGGAAGTTGGTATGCAGTCCAACAGCTACAGCCAATCTTTCCAATACTACTGTGTACTGCTCGTTTAATGTCACCCTTGAGGATTCTGTGAATGGCCTTGGTGGCACGTGGACTGTGAATGCTAGTGCGAGGGATGGAAAAGGGCAGCTTCAAAACCACTCGAACGCCCATGGTGTCTTAGCTCTTTACGTCGACACAAAGCCACCATTCCATTACATATTTGAGATGAATCGTTCTTATGTCACGGAGAATAGCAACTTCTCACGCTCGTGGACAGGCGGGGATGTGATAAATTATACAGATACAAATGCCGTTGCAGAGGGAAGCCAGATTAATGTCGTTACAATGTGGAACGATTCAGTTTCAGGGCTTTATGCCGGGCGCTTGGAGGTATATAACACTTCAAGTGGACAGTGGTTCATTGCCAACTATACTGAAGCAAATGCAGTTAGGCATGGGAGGAATGAGGGCGACGGGGTTACTGGAGTTGATATATACATAAATATCTCATGGAAGTTGCCATCCGGTCACAACTGGTTTGGGGCTGGAACGAAGAATTTGAGCTTGAGGGTAGTTGTGAACGACACGGTAGGGAACTCGAACACGTCTGTTCAGAACTTCACGATAAAGGTCAACGACACAACGTCTGCAGTTATCACGGGCTTATTCATCAACGGCACAAACTCGTCGGCTAAGAACAACCTCTCAAGCAACACGGTAAAGCTGAATTTCACGTTTACCGAAACGGCGGACATCGTATGGATAAACTACTCCGTCGATGGAGACAGGGCAGTGACAGGCGAGACGGTGGCTGGGCTTTTCAGGTCCTTCAGTATTTCAGATGGGCTTATTACCTCTCAGGCAGACCTCAACAGCCTTAAGACATCGGATAATGCCCAAGCTTCGTGGGGATTGCCATTGAGAATACCCACGGCTGCTACGCTTGCAGAAGGAAACCACTCAATTAACCTGTCCGTTATGGACAACTCAAGCAATAAAATGACAATGATATTCTCGTTCATTGTTGACACTACTGCTCCGAATGCAACAAATTCATCCTCTAACTATGAAAACGACACAAGGATTAGGCTAATGGAGCCGTTTACTTTCCTTGCAGGGGATTATTCAGGAACCGGAGTAAAGACTGCGGTGTACTACACAAGCTGCAATACAACATCAACGTCTTTCAAGAACAGTTCGTCGTTCCAGCCGTTCAATAATTCAATATGCGCCGGTGTTGCGCAGGCTGTAACACTTACGATTAATGCAACAGACTATGCAGGAAACTCTAACGTAACAATATGGAGATACCAGGTTGATGATGTCGTGCCGGTAATCAACAGCTTTACTGTCACAACAGGAGGTGACCAGCTCGTTGGGCTTTCATGGAACGCATCAGACGCCTTTACGAACATCTCAAACATTACATATTTCATTGATACGAATAATACAGCATATACACTAGGCAACGGCACCGCGATAAATTCCACGACTTTAAACGTCAGCATTGGAACACACACGATTAAGCTAAGGGCAAACGACAGTGTTGGCAATTCCATTAACGGCAGCGTGATAACCTTCACAGTCCAGGGACCCGTTAGTACTGGTGGGCATCTGGACAGGATTAGGGAATACAACGTTAACAACACGAGAACAAACAGCTCGTTCAGCATGACACTTGCTAACGGCACTACAAAGTTCAGCGGTTCAGGGTACATGAACCAGTCTCTTGACCTCGTGATTACTGCAAACCACACCAGGCTGGCAGAATTCACGAATGTTACAATAAAGGTGGACAACGGCTCGAAGCTGATGTGGGATTTGAACTTTGGAGTGTCTGTGAACAATACAAACTTCATAACTAATGTTGAGAACTATTACAGGGTAAAGGTCGAGAGGCTTATTTACTTCAACGAAACCTTTGACAGGTTCATGACTGACAATTCAACGTATTATGCGATTGTAACGCTGTCAAATGCCACGGGCGCAGATAGCTACAACAAGCTAATGTGGTTCCCAAGTGTAAGCACAGTCATTGGCGCTGGTTCCTTCACAAATGTAACTAGCTGCTCAGCGCTTAGCCTCACCGATGCATCATACAGCACTTCGACTGATACTGTGCCGTGTTACAACAGCAGCAGACCGGAAAACTTCACAAAGGTATTCGTGCCTCACTTTGGAGCGTTGGTTGCGGCAAATGACAGCATACCGCCAAACATAACCATAATTACCCCTCCGAAAACGAACATAACGGTATCCACGTTCCAGTTCAACATTTCAGTAACTCTTGATGCTGTTGCATGCGAGTTTGCGTACAACAGAACGAATCTGGCCATAAACGGCTCGATGAACATAACTCCGGACCAGGGAGGATACAAGCTGTGCACCAGCATGTATATCAACGTAAACAGGTCATACCCGCTGATAAGGGATAACGTCACCTTCTATGTGACTGATGAAGCAGGAAACAAGAATATCACGTGGGTATGGTTCAATGTTTCAGACACCTCGGCTCCGAATACAACCGGACCAGTTGGCCTGACAGTTGTTGGCAGGACTCAGGTGAACCTCAACTGGAATGCCACGGAGCACGTGAATTCGACTGTAAGTTACGGTGATACTGCTGCATTGGGGTCTACGGTTGACTCGTCGGCAATACAGGCTGAGCAGACAGTCAGCGTGACCGGGCTTACTGCGGGCACTTTATATTACTTCAATGTCACATACTGCGATTACCAGCAGAATTGCAGGACAAACGGCACTTTCAACGCAACAACAGACGCTGCTGAATCGACTGCAGCAGCCGGAAGCGGAGGCGGAAGCGGTGGCGGCGGCGGAGGAGGCGGGGGAGCTGCAGGAATAGAAAGCAATATTGCTGCGAAGGCGTCTCAGTACTGGACATCCGTGCCTGCAAACTCGGAGATAAGCGTTGGTGTTACAAACACCAAGATTGCGATTACAGATGTTACGACAACAGTTGCAAATTCGCTGACTTCAGTAACCCTGAATGTATTCAGCCTGAAGGACAAGCCTTCAACAACATCCGCGCCAGTAACTAATGTTTACCAATACCTTGAAATAAAGCCGGAAGGGCTGGAAACAAAGGATGTGTCATCGGTTGACATAAGGTTCAAGATAACACAGCAGTGGCTTAAGGATTTGGGGATTGCAAAGGAGGATGTAGTGCTTTACAGGTTTGTGGGAGGCGGCTGGGTTGCATTGACGACAAAGACTGTTAAGTACGACACGATGTATGTGTACTATAGCGCAGCATCTCCCGGATTCAGCTACTTTGCAATCGGCTCAAGCGCAGTGCCTCCGACGGTTGTGCCGCCTTCAGAGGAGAAACCCGTAGTGCAGCCTGAAGAGCCTGTAGAAGAAGCGCCAGTTGCGCCTGTGGTTGAGGAGAAGGGCCAGGGCGGCCTGATTGCAACGATAATTATTGTACTTGTGCTTCTCGCAGTATTGGTTGGTTACTACCTATACGAAAGGAAGCGGGCGTCTTAGAAGTTTCTTTTGGTTTTTTCTTCTTATGGGTTTTTTGTCTTCTTTTTATTATATTCCTTTATTTTTTGCCTGAAGAATCAGGTTCCTTCTTCCCAGGATGCAAGGTAGGTTTTCCAGTTTCTATTTACGTTGCTTATCGAATAAACTATCACCACTATTCAAGTAACTCTCAATCTTTGCTTTCTTTATTGGATGCATGCTGTTAACAGTTTTAATGAATCTCAGGAAATCCTTTTGTCGGGTAATAACCACATTGCACCATCTGTCTCTGCCTTTCCTCTCGAGGGAGATTCTGCTGTAGATGTCAATTTTATTAAGCAGATATTTAATATGGGAAGCATGAAAATTTGAATCTGTCGTAATTTTCACAGTTGGTATAGTTATTCTTGTGTTTTTATAAATGAAGATCGTTCCATCACCGTCGAATAGTCCACTAATATAGCCAGGCACTTCTTCCATCGAAAAATTCAAGTTGGGATAATTCTTCGTCTTCCATCCGATTTTTTTAGCGATAATTCTGCCAACTATTGGGGGAGGATATGCATAGAAGGTGTTATCTCTTTTATCCTTTCTTATATGAATATCACACTTGAAAGTGTTTGAAATTAAGTTGCAAAACCTATCAACAACCTCCCTACGTTGATTGCAGAAATAAAATAGCTGTCCTTTCCCAGATTTTATTAGATTTAGGTGGCCGTCAGAATGAATAAGCCCAATTAATTCTGAAGATACCTTTGGCATTTCTTGAGGACAAGATCAACGAAGTGATATCTTTCTGGATGTTTAAAATCTTTAAGAAGGAAAAATATAACCTTGTCGAGGGCTTGACATCGCCAGATCTTATTTGGTAAATTGTGGTCTCGTCGTGGCTTAATATCCTTGCTAAGTCTTTTATGTTATAGAGTTTGTTTAGCTCTTCAAATATCTGAGTCCTTTCTTTTTCATCCCACTTAACAAATAGTGATGGGTCTATCAAATCCTCTTTCGTTATCTTTAAAATCGAGTTATTAGCATCAACCATTCTTTTCAACCTCCAAAGTTTCTTCATTAACTAACTTTGGAGTAAGGGAAAAGAGAACATTGAGCAAAACTGCGTAAAAGTTTTTCGTGATAAAATCCGAAAAACTTAATTTAGCAGTTTTGCGTGCTCTCTTTTCTTAGCCTAGAATCTCCATTAATTTAAATATCTCACGTAGGATGGCCGTGTGTTGTAAAGTTTATGTCCCCTCTTGCCAACTGTCTAAGTATTCTATCTGTTCTTTATCCAGTTGGTCTATATGGACACCATAGACTTCCAGCTTAAGTTTGGCAATATCATCATCAATCTCTTCAGGTAAAGTTATAACTTCGCTATTTAGCTTGCCCCTGTTCTTTACAGCGTATTCACAGGCTAAGGATTGTCCACAAAAAGATGTGTCCATGACTTCGCTTGGGTGCCCTTCCGCGAGGGCTAAATTGACAAGCCTACCTTGAGCGAGACAGTAAATACTTTTTCCGCTCTGGAGTGTAAATTTCTCGACAAGCGGTCTTACCTCTTCCACATTTTTTGCCATTTTCTTTAATCCTTTGTAGTCGATTTCAACATCAAAATGACCTGCGTTGCATATTATGGCCCCATCTTTCATCATTTGGATGTGCCCTGCCTTTATTACATTGACATTGCCAGTTACCGTTACGAATACATCCCCCATTTTGGCTGCATCATCCATCTTCATAACCTGATACCCGTCATAGAATGCCTGTAAAGCCCTAAAAGAGTTAATTTCGGTGACTATTACTTTGGCACCCAAACCTTTGGCTCTTAAGGAAACTCCCTTTCCACAGTCACCATAACCCGCCACAACTACGTTCTTGCCAGCTACGAGCACGTTAGTGCCCCTTTTGATACCGTCCCACGTTGACTCACCAGTTCCTAAGTAATTATCCAGAAGATGCTTTGTCTTGTTGTCGTTTACCGCAATCATGGGGTATTTCAGCGCATTGTCCCTGACCATTGCCTTGAGCCTTATGATGCCTGTAGTGGTTTCCTCGCAGCCTGCGATTATGCCCGGAATGAGATGCGGATGGCTCTTGTGAATCATGCTGACTAAATCGCATCCATCATCTATGGTTATGCTGGGGCTGAATGCAATGACATATCCGAGATACCTGTAATAATCCTCTTTTGTTTCGCCTTTGTATGCCCATACCCTGATGCCTTCCTTCGCCAATGCCGCAGCAACATCATCCTGGGTTGACAGCGGATTGCAGCCGGTGATTGCGACCTCTGCCCCGCCTGCCATAAGCGTCCTGACAAGAACGGCTGTCTCCTTTGTGACGTGGAGAGCCATGCCTATCCTGATGCCACTGAGGGGCTTTTCTTTTGAGAATCTTTCCTTTACCTTCATCAAAGCGCCCATGTTGCGCTCCGCAATTTCTATGTTCATGCTTCCCTGAACTGCAAGATTAAGGTCTTTCACTTCAAATGATGCTCCCCTGTCCATGCGAATCACCCAGTGGGAGATATCATAGATAATTTATATAAATTTCTGTCTTTTGTGTCCAATTTGTCCAATAAAATAGGTTAGAAATGGACAAAAATAGAAAAGTTTATAAATAAGGTAGACAGTGGAGGGAGAAATGGGTTTAGATGACAAGGACCTGAAGATTATCAGGGAGCTTAAGAGAAATTCAAGGGAGCCCATAAGGGAGATAGCGAAGAAAACCGGGCTGAGGCCGAGTACGGTCCACAAGAGGCTGCTTCAGCTCGTTGAGAGAAAGGTCATCCAGGGCTTTACGGTAAGGCTGGACAGCAAAGAGGTTGGGGAAAACTTCGTTGTGTTCATGCTTGTGAAAGGGGGAACTTCATATCAGCTTGAGAACAAAGTTCTGCAGGACGGGCACGTCAGGGAAGTCTTTGGCATTACGGGGGAATATGACCTGCTGCTCAAGATGCGCTTTAAGGATGTCGAGGAGTTCAACGATTTCATCATATCTTTCAGAAAAAGCCAGAGGGGCATAGAGAACACGCTTACGATGATTGCAACTATAAACCTCAAGGAGGAGCTTTAATCACGTTTTTTGGCTGGGATATTGGAACACCCCCAACACTAGGCGAGAATATTTTCTCCCAATATCCCGGTCTTTTTTTTCAGAAAGAAAAGATAAGCCCAATCATGCCTTTTGTTTTTCCCGGCTGGTTGTTTGGTATCTCTGCCCTTCCAAAAATGCTCAGCTTTCCGTCGACACTTTTGGTAAGTATGAGTTCTGAGTATGACGACACTTTGCCGCCATAAGGAATATCAACGTCTTGATATCCTTCAATGGTTATGGGCCCAACATCCCTTCCGTAAAATGCGGTTGCGTTTGCACCTTCTCCATTTGCAGTCACATCTATAAACCCATAGCCGCCAAGAAGTTCAGGAAGCGATGTGTTTCTTATTCCTACTTTTTTGTCAAAGACTCCTTTAGCATCGGTTTTCATAACTGCCGCAGCGCTTATTAGGGGACCTTTTGGAGATACAGTAATAACGTGCCTTCCATAGTATGAATTTGGGTCCACATTGTCAATCTCGTTAAGGCCGTGATATCCTACTGTAAGACGGTCGGCAATTGTTGCATCTACATTCGTCAATGCACGAGTCCTCACATCTGCTTTGTCGGTAACAGCAACCTCTAATGCGTTATAACCGAGATTTAATTCTACTCTACCGTTGTCATGTGGCTGTTGGTAGTTTTCCTGGGCATGCGCTGGTTCTGCAATCAGATTTGCAGCGAGTGCAGCGCCAACTATAATCCTTTTCGTATTTCTGAATCTCATTTTGTCCCCCTACATATTACTACTAGAACATAATTACAATCTAAATATCTTTATCCTCCTGAAAGGGACTATAAAATATAAAGCCTTAAATACCATGCACAATCCTATTTTTCTATGGATGAATCGATACTTGAGGATATAGGACTTACCCATGCGGAGATTAAGGTCTACTTAGCGTTACTTGAATTAGGCAGTTCTTCTGCTGGCCTAATCTTGGAAAAGTCAAACCTTCACAACTCCGTTGTTCATCGCAATCTTGACAGGCTGATTGAAAAAGGCTTGATTACTTATGTGATGGAAGGGAAAAAGAAGCATTATCAGGCGGTAAATCCAAAATTGCTGGTTGCTTTTCTGGATGAAAAAAAGGGAAGATTCATGTCGGTGCTTCCGGAACTTCTTGAGAAGCAGAAGTTGGCGAAAAAGAAGCCTGAAGCGGTAATTTACAGGGGAAAAAGGGGAATAAGGGAGCTGTTGTATGGCATGTTGGATACTGACGTAAAAGAAGATGTGGCATATGGTGGCGGGCAGAAATCGGATGAAGTTATGGGAACGTATTTTTGGGATGGATTTTATGCTAGAAAAATCAGGAAGAAAATTAAATCACGGCTTCTTTTCCATGAGTCTTTGAGATGGTGGGGAAGCAAGATGGGCAGAAAGCAGTTAACGGAGGTGAGGTACACCTCAAAAGAATTTGAAGGGCTTACAGAAACAATTGTGAGCGGCAACCGAGTAGGCATTATTATTTGGCTAGATAACCCATATGGGATTTTAATTGACGAGGAACTTGCAGCCAAGTCTTACAGAAAGTTTTTTGAGGTGCTTTGGAAAAGTGCCCGTGATTAAGAATTAGTGATTTTGTTCCTATTAGGTTTGGTTTTTAACGGATGCTTTGCCTTAATATAGTAAGATTTAAATAGTAATACGTATTACTATAAAAGTATTACCATGACAACCTTAACTCAGAAATCACAGGTGACCATACCTAAGGGGGTAAGAGAGATGCTTGGGCTAAAGCCGGGTGATGAAGTGGAATTTGACATTGAAGATGGCGGTGCGCTTATACGGAAGAGGCCAAAGAAACTTCCCATAGGAAAATGGAAGGGCTATGTTGGAAATCTCAGTACTGAGACTGCTATGAAGGACATGCGATGATATGTGCAATAGACACAAACATCCTTCTTGATGTGCTGGGCAGCGATTCCAGTTTTTCAGAATCAAGTATACGGTTGCTCGAGGAAAAGTCTAGCTCAGGGCAGCTTATGATATGCCCCCTGGTTTATTCAGAATTACTCGTTTTTTTCTTAAGGGTTAGCGATTTGGGCATAGCAGAAAAAAAGTTGGATGAGTTTTTGAAGGATTTTGACATAAATGTCATGGAGTTCACCAAAGAAGACCTTATCCTGTCTGCAAAGGGGTGGAAGACGTACTCTGGCTCAAAGCAGGTCAGATGCCCCAGGTGCGGCTTGCCAAACAGCTTTACCTGCAAGAAGTGCAAGTCTGCAATTTTGTGGAGAAACCATATAATGACTGATTTTCTTATAGGGGCACATGCGCAAAACCATGCGGACTATCTGCTAACGCGGGATAGGGGATATTACAAGCGATACTTTAATGTGAAAATCTCGCCTTGAATTTTGCCGGATGCCAAAATGATTTTACATACTCTCAAACAACACCCTCCCCAGCCTCACCATCGTTGCCCCTTCCTCAATCGCAATCTTATAAGAATCAGACATTCCCATCGAGAGGATTTCCATGTCGACATTGTTAATTTTGAGGGTCTTAATTTTGTCGAACAGGTTCTTCGTTTCCCTGAAAGCAATTCCCGGATTACCTTTTGGGCCCATGGTCATTAAGCCTTTTATTTTTATGTTTGGAAGCTTGGAAATTTTCCTGATTAGCTCAACTGCATATTCAGGACTAACTCCTGTCTTGCTTTCCTCCTTTGCGCTGTTTATTTCTATCAGAACCGGATAAATGGTTTTTGATTTCGTGCTAATCTCCTTTGCAAGCTCCAAAGAATCAACTGCCTGAATAAGATCAAATAACTTCAATGCTTCCCCGACCTTGTTTTTCTGGAGATGCCCAATAAAATGGTACTCAAATTTTCCCCTCAGCCTTGGCTTTTTCTGCTTTGCTTCCTGAACATAGTTCTCCCCGATGATTTTTATCCCGCTGTCAATTACCCTCTGAACATCTTCTGCAGAGCGTCCTTTTGCAGCAGCCAGTATCCTGACGTTCTTTGGAATATCCATCTAGAATTCTCTCATCTCCCTGAATTCACGGAACCTTTTTTCCACTTCCTCCCTGGTGAGTGTTCTAAGCCTCGAAGTGCCGAAATCCTCTGCTGTAAAGGATGCAACCGCGCTTCCGTATACGATTGCCCTCCTTATTGCGGTGTCGGATGAATCATTAGAGGATGCAAGATATCCTATAAGGGCTCCGCCGAAGCTGTCGCCGCAGCCAGTTGGGTCCTTTATGACTTCAAGGGGATACCCCGGAGCCGAGAAATGCTTGTCTTTGGTGTAAAGCAATGCGCCGTGCTCTCCCTTTTTTATTATAACTGCCTCAGGGCCTAAAGTAAGGCACTCCTTTGCAGCCTTTGTGAGGTTTACTGTCTCAAACAGCATTCTGGTTTCCCCGTCATTCAGGACAACAAGCTGCACTTTCTTTATCGCCTCCAGGACATCACTCTTCTGGTGCTCTATCCAGAAGTTCATGGTGTCCATGGCAATAAACTTCGGCATCCTTAGCTGGCTGATTACCTTTAACTGGAGCTTCGGGTCTATGTTGCCCAGGAAAACGTATTCTGCATTTTTGTAATCTTCCGGCAGGTTTGCCTGAAAAGTGGAAAGGTTGTTTAGCTCGGTCCTCAAGGTCTTTGCCTCGTTCATGTCGAATTCGTAGAAGCCCTCCCACCTGAACGCCTTTCCGGAGCGCTCAAGGCCTGAAATGTCAATTCCCCTCTCACTGAAAAGCTCAAGGTGCTCTTCCGGGAGGTCTTCTCCGGCCGGTGCAACAATCCCCGTTTTGGAGAATATGCTTGAGGCCAATGCAGCATAAGTTGCAGAGCCCCCGAGGACGTTCTGGACGCTGCCAAATGGGGTTTCAATTTTATCAAGGGCAGTTACACCGACGATGATTGCACGCTTCATATAAGGCTGATTCAGCCAAGGGTATATAAATTTTGTTGGGTTGAAGTGGTTATTTAGCCGCGAAGCGAATCCTGCCACAGAATCCCGAACTCTTCAAGGTAAGGCCTGGCAACATTGCTATCCCTGATTATTATTATGTTTTCGTCATTATGCATGTTGCCGTTCTGGGTTGGATTAAAGGAGCCGGTAATCAGGGTGCTGTTATCAATGATGAAAACCTTGTGGTGCATAAGGTAAGGGTTGGAGTCAAGTCTTGAATTGTCCAAATAAGGGTAAACGGAAAACCTGGAGTTCTGGGACTTTTCTATGATGCCCCTGTAGGAAGCCCTTGACGAAAGAATGGCGTCTGCAATTGCGTCGCTGGTGAAGCTGAACGCCATGAAATAAATTGAGGATTTTGCGTTTTTTATCTCACTTATCACCCTTGCCTCGCAGCTGTCTTCCGGGCAGAAATATGTCTCGATGCTTATATTGTTGACACTCATTTTCGGATGCCTTGTTTTTTCCCCGCCGCCAAATGTCCCTGCCCAAAGCTCTTCGAATTCTTCCCCGTAATTACCTGCGACATTTCTTGAGTTTACAATAAGCAGGTTGTTGTTGTTTTTTGAAAAACCTGGTGGAGTTGGGTTCAGCGAGCCGGTCATGGTAGTCTTTCCGTCAATGACGCAGAACTTGTTGTGCATGGTATTCTTTTCCGGAACTCTCTTTGAGCCGGAAATGTTGTTGTTTTCGTCAACTATAAGCTTGACATCAATGGAGGCTGATTTTGCTGCCAGTAACCCCACAATCTCTTTGGATTTCAGCTCGTAAAACGCGCAGTGGATGTATGAAGAGGCCTTTTCCATTTCAGCTAACATGGGTGAAAGGCAATCCTGGCGCGGGCAAAAATACACCCGGAACGGATTGTCAACCAACTCTGCCTGCTCCTGCTTTGGGGCGTCAATTACTGAGAGTATTGCAACGAGGGCAATCAAAAGCAGTGCCTTTTTCATTCCTTCCGGTACGGACAACCGCTTAATAAATTCATCGCAGGAATTTCCGGAGGTTTACTTGGTAAATCCGTAAACTTTTCAGTTTCATCCAACAACCTATCTTCTGAATCTCCTGTTTATAATCCTCAAGAATATGCAATCGGGAAGAACCTTTCTCATCCAGAGCTGGAATTTTGCCTTTTTGTCACCGGGGTAGCGGAGCCTTTTACTGGCGTCAGTTGCTGCACTGAATATGGCCTCTGCAACGTCTTCCGCAGGAGTTGCGCCGGTGAAACTGAGCATCCTCTGCATCTTTTTTTCAATCCTGCCTTCGTAGAAGGGAATCTTTACATCGCCGCGAACCATGCTTTTGGAGTGGAAGTTTGACTTTGTGAACCCTGGCTCCACGAGCTTTACGCGTATATTTGTCCCGCTGAGCTCATGCCACAACGATTCTGAAATGGATTCAACTGCGTACTTTGTTGCGCAATACAGGCCGGACAACGGAGAGGTTATCTTTCCAACCACGCTGGAGACGTTTATTATAACACCCCGGTTGCGCTTCCGCATCTTTGGAAGGACTTCATTTGTGAGATTCACCAATCCAAAGACATTTGTCCTGAAAATTTCATGCATCTGCTTCTCCGAGAACGATTCGATTGCGCCAACGTGGCCGAAGCCGGCGTTGTTGAGAAGGACGTCAATATTACCGAACTTTTCCTCCGCCTTCCTCACCGCATCTGAAATTTCTTTCCTGATTGTGACATCAAGCTTCAGGACAAAGACGTTATCGGGCCAGCCGGGGTTTTTTGGATTCCTCATGGCGGCAACAACATTCCAGCCTTTGCTGCTGAACAAGTCCACGCATGCCTTTCCTATGCCTGAAGATGCTCCCGTGATGAAGATTGTTTTCATGCAAACCTCACTATCCTTACCGTGCCGGAGGTGATTGAGCACTGGCATGCAAGCCTTACCCTTTCGTTGCCTTTTGTGATTTTAACCTCTTTTTCATTCTTGCTGCCGAGGTTTTCTGTGCCTTCCTGAATTTCAATCGCGCATGAGCCGCACACGCCTTTCCTGCAGCCAAATGGAACGCCAATATCGGTGCATACGTCCCTTATTGGAGAATTATCCCCGACTTCTTTCTCGATGTCCCCGTAAACAAGCTTTGCCATCGCTGCAATCACTTTTTGAGCCGTTCATTCACCTGATTCAGGGGTACCTTAACGGCAACCTCTGCATTAAGCTGCTCCACAAGGGCGTCAATCTGCTTGTCTGACATTCCGTGCGCGAGCATGCCCTGCTCCAGTGATTCCCAAAGCGAAGCATGACAGCCGATGCAGTGCAGCCCTGCCTCCGACATAATTGAGGCCAGCCTGTAAGCCTTATCAGGGTGCATGTCAAAAATCTGCTGTATTGTTGTCTGCCTTGTTATTTTTTCCATGATGATGAGAGCAGGGGAGTGTATATAAAACTTTCTCAGGCTTCTGAGCAAAATTTTATAAATATGGGGTGCAAACTGCACGCATGATAAGCCCATTTTTGCAGAAGCTTGATTTTGTGCACCAGTTCAGGATGGGCGATGGAAATATAGGTGTTCTTGGGGTGGACCAGATAATGCTTCCTTCGGCGTTGCTTTCCGAACTGAGCAAGAAAGAGGATGTTTACGGGCCTGTAAAGAAATGCACGCTTGAGGAGATAACCCTGTACATGAGGAAAATAAGCCACGGCGAGGCGGAAAAGGTGCGCATAGTCGAGCATGTTTTCGAGACGTTCGGGCTCGGGAAGCTGAAGATTGATGCGCATAAGGCGGATGTTTCGGGAAGCCCGTTGAGCGATGGAAGGAACCCACTGACCAGGGGGGCTGTTGCCGGCGTATTCTGCTATCTGCTTTCGAAGGACGTTGACGCGCACTTTAAGCCTTCGAAAGGAGGCAGTTTTGTTTACGAAATAAAATAGCTATTTTTCGTCCAGGACAATCATGGACTGGGTCTGCTTGATTCCGTCCAGGGTGCTTATTTTCTTGAGAATGGCGTGGTTGAATTCCTCAACGTCCCTTGCCCTGATAAGCGCTATGAGGTCTGTTGTTCCCGTAACCACGTCAACACGCTCCACGAACGGAAGCCTCCTTATATCCTCTGCTATTTCAATCTCGGTTTTTTTCTTCTGCTTCAGGAATGCCAAGTCAACTGATATCAGGATATATGCAAGGAAGCCTATTCCAATCTTCCTGTTGTCAAGCACTATGGTGTATTTTTTTATTATACCCTCTTTTTTCATCCGCCTGATTCGGTTGTTTATTGTTGTCGATGGTATTAATGTGCGCCTGGCTATCTGCCGTGTCGTGTAGTCTCCGTGCTCCTGCAGGATTCTTACAATCTGCCAGTCTTTTTGGTCCATTATGGGACAAATGTGCCATCTGATATATAAACTCTTCCTTTTTTGGCCATTATCACCAAAATATACGGGATAGGTTTTTATAGTTAAAACAGACATAGATACCTGGGGTTTGGGAATGGGATACGAACTGGAATCTGATGAGGAATTGGAATTCAAGGAACTGATTGGGGAAAAGAAGAAGAAAAGGAAGTGAATACTGCCCCAATGTTTCTAAGCCGGTCCATAAGGCGGTGTCCGGAAGATTTCCGGTTTTTTTGAAAGGATTACGGAATTGCCCGGATGTATGAGAATAGCTTGAGAAAAGGTTAAATATTCGCTTCGTTATATCCCTAAAGAATGCGAAAGGATAAAGGGGCTATCAAGGTAGAAGTGAGGGAAGGCATTGATGGAATAACGAAGTTGAGTGGGAGGAGCACACTTGAGGCCGAGGTTATTTCTGCTTTTAACGATACTGTTGTGGAATTTGGGGTAGTTTGCGGTGGGAAAAGACCCTATTCGGTTATACTTTTTGATGTGGATTATTTTAAGGCGATAAACGATTTGTTCGGCTATCGGCAGGGGGATGCGGTATTAAGCGGCATTGGCGATACTCTTAGGGGGTATCATGAATCACATGGGATACTGGGATTATGCGGCAGATGGGGTGGGGAAGAGTTTCTGATAGCGCTTCCTTATGAACCCTCAAAGCGTGCAAAGTACATTGCGGATGAAATCAGGGAACTTGTTGCTGGCTATTCTTTTGAAGATGCTAAGACTGGGCAAAGAACACTGAAGGAATTTATAACTATCAGTGCGGGGGTAAGTTCTGTTGATATTGCCGATTTTGTTGAAAGGTTGAGGAAAGAGGGGAAAGAACCTGCTCCCAGTGATATTAAATTAAGGCTGGACCGTGTTATTTGCGAGTCCAATTGTGCGTTAGACTATGCCAAGTTCATGGGGAGAAACAGGGTTGAAGTCTTCAGGAGGTACTTGCAGTCTGAGTTGCAAAACTTGGAAGAGACAAGGCAGTTTTATTTTAACATTTCGTCGAAGAAACCATCGGATGTAAAGAATATTTTTGAGCACCCTTTCTTGAAGAGGCACAAAAGCGTGAAAAACAAAATAAGGAAGCATTTCTACATAATAAGGACTGAAATTGAGCAAAGGGACACACGGACAAAAGCCTTGCTAGCGGACAACTTGTACAGGCACGTTTCGCAGGTGGGTCCCGTCTATATACTACCTTTTTTACAATTCATGAAAGAATCAGGCTAATGTTCCGTTGCCTTCTTTAACCAATAAGTACCCAGAAAATCTGCGTCTTTTCCCTCCATAACAACAGGTTCTTGGACCTTGGAATCGGCGAGGTATCTTCTTATTTTTTCCAGAACCTCCGGCGAATATTTGCCTTTGCAATACCAATAAGGCCCGTCAACTATTGAAGGTACGTACCCATGTTTCTCTAATATTCCATCGAGACCCCCCTTTACAGCATCCAATTGGGGGGGTTTGCTAATAAGCACACCGTACCATTTCTCTTCCGAATGTACCAAGTGGGATACATCCACTCCCCTGTCAGGGAGGGTGTCTGTTGTGTGTCTCATTTTATCCCACCCTGTATAGGGTTTCTTAGTATTTAAGATTTTGGTAATAAAAAGCATTCAAGAAGGGAAATTGGAAGATAGCTATCGTTGAATCAATCTTTGAAGGAAGGAGTCACCCTTCAAATTCTTCCGCTGCTTCTTTTGTCTGTTCTGCCGTGAATCCAGCTATAACTGTGGTATAATAGTAATCACGGACAATGCTCCTGTTTCCGAATTTAATTTCGCAGCCTGCTTCAATTCCCATCACCTTTGCAGTCAGTTTGTTTGCGCACGGACCACCAACAGAGATGAAGGATGCGTTCATCCCCAATGAAGCGGAGTCTGTGATGACAGAGACGTTGCCCTTTTGGATTCCATTGGCAATGCCAACTTCTCCTGCTGTCAGGAATAAAACGGTCTCAAGCTGCTGCTGGGTGGTGTATATTGAGGCGTTATCCGGGTCGGCTGTGTTTTTGTAATGGGTGATATAAGAGCCGTACTCGTCCGTGCCTATGTACAAATTAAGGTTTCCGTATTTCAGCATGAATTTCAGAGTACTTGTAAATGTGGGGTAGCATACAGCGTCCAGGATTGCAGCCTGAGATACGGGATTTCCGGAAAGGCAGCGCTCAAGGTCAACTATGTCCGCATATCCGTGGCTTTCGTTTCCCACGCTGATGCGCATGGTATCGTAAGCCAAGGTGCTTCCGTAGGGCACGTATACCTCCAGCAAGTGGGAGAATATGCCGAATTCGAGGTCTTTTGTGGTGAATTCAAGCCGGTCATAGAATGTGGTGTCAAGCTTTATTACGCTGCCAAACATGGTTACTATCAGCGCTTCATCGCCTGAATCTATGCTCTTGTCATTGTTTAGGTCAACTGAAATGTTGCCGTTCTTGTTGCCGGTCGTTACGTTTACAAGGTACCTCTCGCTGTCGAGGTTTATGTAGGAAGTCGTGTTTATGTAGGAACTTTCAAGCTTTACGCCGGTTGCAACGTCCTCAAAGCGCAGGGTTTTGCTGATATTGTTTTGGCCTTTGTACCTAAACAGATGGGTTATTCCCCTTGCTGCTGTCTGGCCCTCGTAAGAGTCCGAAGTCACGATGAAATAATCGTTCTGAGAGATTTGCCGCGACTCCTCAACAACGAGGTCGTTGTTTGAATCGCCAAAGCGCTCGAAGTCATCAGACGCAGTGCCCTGTCCATGGTCCGCATAAAACAAGGGTATCTGCAAAAAGTCCCCGTTTTTGTTCTGAAGGTCGAGGTTGTACTGGTATTTTCCCATGGGGTTCAGCACGATTGCCTCCAATGGATTTGCTGCATAGGCAGAGCCGAGGAACAGGAAGTCAAAACCCTTCAGGAAGATGCTTTCCCTGTCAAGGAGGATATCCGAGAGCTTTTGTTTTTCACTTACGAAGTATGTGTCCCTTGGCGTAAATGATGCCTCAATGTCCGAAATAATAGTTTCCCCATTGTCAACAAGGCCCTGGTCGGTTCCCACAATCTGGGCATCGGTGTCGCTTATTTTTTCTCCGTTGACGTACCACACTGAATTTACGGCGCTTGAATTTGAAATGTTGGCGTCCTCCAGAACAATCTTCCGGCTGCTGAGGACTATTTCCGCGAAGTCCCTGCCATCGGAAGCCTCGTTCTGTATGATCTCCTTAACGTGAAGGTAAAGCGATGTGTCAACGGAATATGTTCCACCTTTTGGAATGGAAGATGACCATTTTCCGTTAATTATGAATTTTGCCTGCCTGTTTGCGTCGTCAAGCGCAAGGAGACTTACATTGTAAACCGAGCTGTTGATTTCGAATGATATACTTTCACCCTCGCTTATGGTTGCGTGTTTTTCCTCCTCGAGAAGGGTTAGCTTTAGGTGGTCCTTTGCCGGGTGTTCCGCGTCAATAATGCGGAACCTTTTTCCCATAAGCGAGATTTCATTGTCCATTATGTTGAGCCGGTATGAATTGTTTGCATCGCTCTTTGCGCGCAGTGGTTTTGGGAAACTTAAGATGTACTTGTAAAGTTTCTGGCCGCTTGGGAAAACGAAGTATGACCTTGGGATGCTGTCGTCATCGGTTGGGATGTCGGTTGCATAGTCAAAGGTGCCATAGCCGCCTTCCCTTAGCAATACTTTTTGGGTGTAAACAAAATCCCCGCTGTCAGAGCTGAATGTGCCGTTCCTCAAGGCGTAAAGCTCCTTCGAGGTTATGACGTCTTTTACATGGGAGATGTTTTCAGAGCCTTCAAGCATATTTCCAGTTTCCCTGAACTGGTATGCATCCCCCATTGCAGTAATGCCAAGATTGGGGTAGAATCTTCCTGCCGGCTTTGAGTTAAGGGCAGTTGCGAGGTTTGAAGCTGCGAAGATGTCTGAAGCAGCTGCGTGCTCTCCAACAACTATGTAATCATAGGAGAGGGAGGGAACAGCCAAAAGCACCAAAACAAGAATATACGGGCTGAGTTTAACCATAACCATCCTCTTTTTGATGTTTTCTCAGGTGGATGGTTTTAAAGGTTTGGCTTGAAGAGTATTAAATGATTTGGTGAATTAGTGCAGGGAGGATTTTCGGAAGGGAGCTTTGTTTTTAATTAACGAGATATAGTGATTATAGCTGTATTGTTAATAAAGAACATATTGTTATCTGTTAACTCAGAAGATTAAATAGGTCTCTTCTGTTAATAGAAAACTTTAAATACGGCAAACCATTCCCGCTAATGCATGGAAGAAGTGGAAAAGACGTTCTTGGAAGAGTACCTTGGGGCAAAGGATGAAGCGGGAAAAGAACGTTATAAAAACGCGACTATACTCTTTTCAAAGTCCATATTTGCATTATGTGATTTTTTACTTTACCAGAAGTTGTCAAAACTCCCAAAAAATCACTCGGAAAGGTTCAGACTTTTAGAGGAATATTACCCTGACGTTTATTCTGTGGTGGATACTATTTTTACCCATTACACAGATGCATACTCAAAACCGGTTCTCAAAGAAACATGCGAGAAGATTCAAGATGGCATTAAGAAAATCGTTGGAAATCACGAAGTACCAGAAGCTATTAAGAAGGCTGTTAGATAAGTCCATTGTGGACATTATCTTTTTTGGTTCTTTGTCAAAAGGCGGAATCCCCAAGGACGTTGATATAGCAATAGTTGTAAGGGATAATACTGAAGTAGCTGCAGTGAAATCCAGGGTTAGAGAATTTGTTAAGAAATCTGATATCCACATAGTTAATATAGACTCAATTTATTCTCCACTGTGGTTATCTTTGATGAAAGAAGGGTTTAGTGTAGAGAGGAATTGTTATTTGCATGAGATTTATGGGATTAAGCCCGTTGTTCTGTACAAGTATTCCCTAACAAAATTAACAAATGTCCAGAAGGTTCAGTTTGAAAGGGGTTTAAAGAATGTATTGGGAAAGGAGGGAGTTTACCTAACTAGGTCCGTTATCCTTGTTCCTGTCACAATAAAGAGCTCAGTTGAGGACTTTTTAAAAACCTGGAGCATATACTATGAAAGCCAGGTTTATGAGCTGCTTCCCTTCATGAGAAAGGAAGAGTTCATATAAAGTTTTAAAAACACCAAATAGGGAGATAAGCAAAAAGGGGTTTTCATGAAGAGGGTTAAGACAGGCATCAAGGGCTTTGACGAGCTAGTGCAGGGAGGCTTTCCGGAAGGCTCTTCTCCAGTTCTCCAACCTTTTCTTATCTCCTGAACTCTCTGATTTTCCCATTTTTCAGCCACTCCTTTATCTCATCTATTTACTTATATCTACTTAAAATGAGGATATTTTGAATATAGCCATTTATGATACTCCTTAATAATTGTTATATTCACTATATTGAATATAGAAAGATGTATATAGTAAAAAAGTTACCTATATTCAATCTTTTAGAAAATGTTCATAGAAAACTTGCTTGGGTCAATGACAAAGGTAAAGATACTTAGAGTTCTATCAGAATCAAGGTCCGCATTTACACTGCAGCAACTAAAGAACGAGACTGAGTTGAGCATTGGGATAATTCACAAAGCAGTCAATGAGCTTGCAGATGAAGGGGTGGTACTAAAAATAAAGGGGACAAAGAAGGAGAGGATGTTCAAGTTCAACACGGGCAACCCTTTTGCCCATGATATTTTTGAGATTTTTAGAATAGAGAAAACCCTACAGAGAAAGGAAGTTGTGCTTTTGCATACATGGAACGTATTGGAAAGTGTTGTGTCAAAGATTAGGGAAAATTCAAGCATGATACTTTTATATGGAAGCCAAGCAAGGGGGGATGCCACGTTACAAAGTGATATAGACTTGCTTATTATTACCGGATCTTCTCAGGAGGTTTTGGATAACTTAGGAAAAGTCAAGTCAAAGAATAAACTTTCCCCCACATTGCTTAGTATAGCAGATTTTAAAAACGAAATGTCGAAAGATACGCTGTATTACCGGGGCATAAAAAGCGATTCAATACTGTTGTATATTGACCCTAAAATTATTAAAGAAGTGTCTAGTTTTCTTGATGATATCGCAGGGGGTAAACATGGACAATGAGTTTATGGAAAAATGCCTGAGCAAGAGGACAGTTGCTCAGGAGGCAAGTGCGCGCAGAATTGAAAACAAAAGAACTATGCATGCTGTCGCGGAGCAGCATGGAAATAATGCTGAATATTTTCTTGAATGCGCAAAAAATCTGGTGGACAGCAATACCCCCTTAGCGGCCATACTTATTTCACACTTTGCAATGGAGCATAAATCCAACCAGCTGATTGCCCTATACGGATACAAAATTGAAAGCCATGTATGCACGCAGGTTGGACTGAGCAGGATTGCTGGGAGGAAAGATCTTGCTAAGAAGCTTAGCGATGTTTTTGCGCTTAGGCAGAGCGTTGGCTACAGGATGAGCCTGAAGCTAAGCGAGGAAAGCAGAGCTGAAGCAGAGAAGGTTGTAAATGATGCAGTATCTTTTTTTGAAGAAGTCGATAAAGCAATATTTGAAATCGGACATTAAACAAAGTTTTAAAAACACAAAGCAGGGAAGAAGAACAAAAGAGGTTTTCATGAAGAGGGTTAAGACAGGCATCAAGGGCTTTGACGAGCTAGTGCAGGGAGGCTTTCCGGAAGGCTCTTCCACGCTGATTACCGGAAGCCCCGGTACTGGTAAGTCTATTTTTGGACTGCAGTTTGTTTACAATGGTGCTGTGAAGTATGGCGAGAAGGGACTGTATGTTAGCTTTGAGCAGCGTAAGAAAGACCTTATAGAGCAAGCCGGTCAATTTGGATGGAATCTCCCTCAATTGGTAAAATCTGGCAAATTGGAAATACTCTCAATCCCTCTAGATAATGTGACTCGTAAAACTATCGATGAGTTCAAAAAAAAGATAGTTAAGGAAAAAGTTAAGAGGCTTGTGATAGACTCGCTTACAACCCTAACCGTGAATGCACCCATACTTTCGTCGGTTAAAGAAATGTCTCTCAGCGAAGTAGTTTCTGAATCTACGGTGCTATCTCCACCCATCATTGGTGATTTCTTGGTTAAGCACTTTATTTACTCTTTTATAGAATCGCTGCATGAACTCGAAGGTGTTACATCTATACTCGTATCTGATAGTTCGACAGAGCAAGGGTATATGTCAAGAGATACTGTGTCTGAATTTGTCTGTGATGGTGTTATCCTGCTGAATTTCGAGGCATTGGGGTCGGAATTTACGAGAAGCCTTTTGGTTCGGAAGATGAGACAGACTAAAAACGATGAGGATGTGCATCCGCTTGAGATTGGCAAGAACGGCTTAATGGTGCACGAAGTACCCCATTAATATTTCTTCATGGCTTCTGCTGTCTCTTTTTTTGTAAGGCCGGTAACCCACAAGCAGTGATCGCCAGTTCCTTTGCATATGCATTTGTACTCTTCAAAGTGTGCATTCTTTATACCTAATTCTCTTTGAACATGGGCAGAATAAACCCCCCTGTAAAATGAACAAGCCATTGATTTTTCCCCAAAAAGGTTCTTGCCGTTTTCAATTACCGGGTGATTAACCACCTGAGTAATAAGTTTTTGGTGCTTGATGTCGTAGACTTTTACAAGCGGCTTTCCAAAACCAATGATTTCCAGCAGTAGCTGAATGGCAGTTAACTTCCCGGGGAAGGCTTTTTGGATAAGATGCATATTTTCTATCATCTCTTCCGCGGCATCTGCGCCAGCTTCGTAGCCCAACTTAAAGAGGTACTCTTCCCCGTTTTCGTTTCCTATATGCTGTAATGTCCTGGCCATTGCGCGGGCGGGGTACATAGTATATTGGAGTTTGCGAAAGAGAACAATGCGGTTATTTTGGACAGTAAGAAGTCTCCTGAGAATGAGGTCTTTGACAATGTCAGTGTACATGACCTAAGTTAGTAAAAGAGAACTATATAAACGTTGCCTTGTTTAAGTCGTTCTTTTCATGACAAGATATAGCTGCCTTCCGTCAGGGTTTTGATCGACTCGGATTGTGAAAGGCATGCCAAGAGTGTCAGCAACGTTTCTCCCAATCTGGAGCATATGTTCAGGTGTCCTATACCCTGGTAAATCCCACCTTCCAACGACCTTTTGGTATTCGGTTGACATTTTATCGGTGTTTGCCATGTTTCCCCCGGTAAATGTACCTTTGCTGTCCAAAAGCCGGCAGGCAAATAGAATCAACATACTTGAAATGGAATCATCAAGGTAGTCCAAAACACCGTCTGCATTGATGAGGTTTTTTAGACCATGCACTTCAGTTAAAATTTCTTCGAAGGTTTTTCCAAAAATTTTTGAAATGGGTGTTGGAGCTATATATGAACGAAACCCACTTCTCGCGGCGGCGGTACTATTAATCCCATTTTGTGCATAATCAAGAGCTTCTGGGTCCTGGTCGAGAAGTGTAACGTGACCGGAAATAGGTCTTGTGACTCTGTTTAACCATTCTCGCGTTCCATATGCAGGACCTGCTGCAATTAGAAGCATCCTTACGTCGCCATTGAACTCCTGGGCCGTTGCATCTAAAGTACTGGCCGTATACTCCAAACGATGGCGAACTGCCTGAGATGCCGGAATTGATTTTGTCCATTTATCTATAAGCAATCCAATAGTCGTATCAGCTTCCGGTACATTTTGGTAAAGGTCAATCATCAATCTATAGTCGCCAGCGTACCCTAATGTTTTTTCGTGGGCTTTCCAAATGAAGGCTGAGCCCAGGAAGTGTGAAATTAATTTTTCCCTTGCGTAGCGGTCAATGTTAAGTTGTTGGTCTTCTGGCAGTGCTCCCTTCATTGTTGCATATTGGGTCCAGAAATTTTGAAGTTGTTCCGCTTCCCTTTTGTAAATGGGTGTGATAAGCTCTTTTACGATTTGATCTTGCTTACCTGTTAATTTTCTTTTTAGAACTTCGTCATCGAGACTTCTTCCGAGTCGTGTCAAGTAAAAGCTGAAGGAATCAATCATATTCTTCATTTCTGAGTCAAGCGTTGATATATCATAGGGGTGAATTCTTCCCTCCCTTGTTTTTGGGTTTTCATACTCTTTACGACTATGGGTGAGGAAGCGTGTGAACTCGGCGCCGGTGATAGGTTTTCGGAAACAGACAAGAGGCTCTACTTGCTGGTCTCTCCAAAGATTGATGACTTCCTGGCGGTCAGCACGTCCTGTTAAAATTGCAGGAACTACTCGTTGATCAGTTTCGTATATCTTCGTTAGGAGTTCATGGCCAGTTAATCCGGGCATACGATAGTCCACGATGGCTGAAGTGACAGTCATACCCCCTAATGATTGCAGGACCTCTTCCGGGATTGCGAGTTTTGTTTCTCCAATGTCGCGGTCAATGAATTTTAGGTTTCCTTCTAAAAAATATCCATCGACAAGGGTCCCCAAATCATCCGTTTTTAGCCCTAGTCCGAAGCGCTGAGAGGCATTGAGTCTCCTGAATACTTCCAATGCCTTTTTTGGATCAGCAAAATAGAGTGAATGATTGGGTCTCTGGGAGGTCATCCAGTCCATTTCAGCAGCTTGTCCTAATGTATCTAAGATATCAAACTCGTCATCTACAACAAAGGTTAATGCCTTTTTTGGATCCATGTATTCTCACCACACTATCAGTTAGTCACTACTACAAAGTAACCGGATTCGAATCCGTTTACCTTTTTAAGCTTTTATATTTTGTAGGGAAGGGATATGGTGAACTCAGTGAATTGGCCGGATTCTGAAGTGTAGGTGATTTTCCCCTGGTGAAGCTCGATTAATTCTTTTACTATAGATAATCCAAGACCTTTGCCCCCCATGGCACGTTTCTTTGAGGTAAAAAATGGCTCAAATATCCTGTCTCCATGCTCGCTTGGAATGCCAATACCGTTATCCCTAACTGTGATATTTATATAGTCACCTTCCACTTTGGTGGTGACCTTAATTTCCGGCTCAAAGTCCAAAGGTTTCTGTTGTGATTCGTAGCGTTCGAGTTTCTCTTCTAAAGCTTCACAGGCATTGAGTTGAAGATTTTGTAGTACTTGCCTTAAAAGACCACTGTCACACTGGAGCAGGGGGATTGAGGTGTCATAATCTCTCCTGAGGTGAACAGCATATTGGCCTGTCAAATAAGTGCCCCTTTTGAGATATTCAGCAAGGGTTATTTCATCCCCAGTAAAGACCCTTTCAAGGACATCCGGGTAGATGTTGACGGGGGATGTTTTCAGATGTCCTCTTCCCAGCGAGTCAATTTTTTCAACAAGTCCTGTTGTTGAGGACACTCCACGCTGTATAGACAAAGAACTCCTTCCAATTGCCTTCATACAAATCTCTCTTTTTTTCCCGTCTGTTTCTTTTTCGCGTTGCCCTAATGCTGTCAATAAGGTTTCGACCCCAGCTCTGATTGGTTGCAGTGCATTATTTAGCTCATGAGACCATCTATCAACAAGTTCTCCAACCACTTCAGTTCTTCTCTTCCGAATCAATTCTTGCTGGTATGTTCTAATGTCAGTCACATCCGTCGCAACAACCAATTCGAGCTTTCCATTGTAACCTGGCTCTTCAAATGGGGATGACCTTATCTCGAATGTTTTTTCTTTTATTCTTACATCGTATGGAGGAACAGCTTCTCCGGAAAGCGCCTTTTGGTACGCCTTTACTGCAGTTTCCCTGTCGGCTGGGTCTACCAACGAGAGAATGCTTTTGCCCACCAACTCCTGGCCAAGATATTCAAGCGCCCTTGGGTTATTCCATATGACATTGCCCTGCTCATCCAGAATCATGATTGCATCGGGAGATGATGAGAAGATTGCGTTGAGATGGGCGTTGGCTTGGTTTAATGCCGCAGTTCTTTCGGTTACAATCTCTTCCAAATGATCTGCATGTATTCTTACTTCTGCTTCTGCGGATTCGGCTCTGTACCTTGCCTCCGACAATCCAGTCTGCACTTTTTTTCTCGCCAATGCAGACCTGACCAGCGTGGCAAGGTCTTTTCCCGAGGAAGTTTTGTCATCAAACCATGCGTGGGTTGAATTGTCTGCTTCAAGTTCCTGCGGATTAATGTCTTTTCCCATATAGGCAGAGTTCCATATAATCATAGCATTTCTATCCTTTGACCTGTATTCTGCGCCCACCTTTACCCCGCCATCCATGTCTCCGTGAATAAGGCAGTCCAGTATGGCGACATCCGGAATACGATGCTTCAGAAAAACATAAGCTTCTTCGACTGATTTTACCAGGGCTACTTCATAATCTCCGGTGTAACCCGTAATGTTCCGGACAATGGTATCCCCTATTGGCTCGTCTTCAAGAACAAGCACTAATGGTCTTTCTGCCTTAACGTGATTTTCTGTTCCTGTTTCAAGCTCCGGAAAATCAAATGGGTTTTTTTTCATGTTTGCAGCTAATCAGCATTCATTTAAAACATTTTAGTGGGCATCTCCACCCTGAAGGTAGCTCCGCCGTACTCGTTCTTTCCAATCATTTCCAGCTTACCGCCATACAGCTCCGCAATCTCCCTCACAATCCAAAGGCCAAGGCCCTTCCCAAGGGCCCTTTCGTCCGTGTGCAGAGGCCTT
>JACQSR010000027.1 GCA_016211215.1 Candidatus Woesearchaeota archaeon | reverse complement strand
ATAAAACACCATTACTAAGTAAAATGCCAAATGAAAAAAGCTGCGGAGCTGTTGTCTTCAGAAGGCAGAAAGACGGAATAAGATACCTTCTTCTCCATTACACTGCAGGCCACTGGGATTTTCCAAAAGGGCACATGGAAAAAAATGAAAAGGAAGAGCAGACTGCTGCCCGCGAAATAAGGGAAGAGACCGGCATTGATGAAACTGAATTTGCCGATGGCTTCAGGGAAATTGTAAAATATTTTTATAAGAAAGGGGAGGAAACAGTTTACAAGGAGGTTGTTTTCTTTCTTTCGCAGTCAGCAGCAGAGCATGTTGAGCTTTCAAAAGAGCACATAGGCTATGCATGGGTAAGCTATGAGCATGCGCAGAAAAAACTCACTCACAATACTTCAAAAGAGCTGCTTGAGAAAGCCAATAGGTTTCTGGGTAAGGAAGTTTGACTGAGATTAAAACACGGCCATTAGAAATATCCCCCCTATCATTCTATTATATCCTTCTCACTTGCGCGCCATCTGTTCAAGAACTTCTCCAAGACGTTGTATTTCTTCTCCATAGCGCGCCCAGTTTGTATCGCGGAGTGCTTGTTGAGCTCGATCATAATGTTCTTTGGCTTGCCGGATGAGGTTTTTTTCATCCACCGCAATTTTCTCTCTCACTTCCAGTTTAGGCGGTGCTTTGCCAAAGATGGCTGCGAGTGCTTCATCCAAGGTCTCTTCCATTGCTATCCTGTTTTTGTACGCAACAATCACTCGTTTGAGTTCAGGGATTTTTCCGCCTTCTGCTTTGAGGTAGAGTGGCTGTACATAGATGAGTGACTCTTCAATCGGGATAACAAGCAGATTGCCACGAATTACTTGTGAGCCTCCCTGGTCCCAGAGTGTGAGTTGCTGGGAAATCTCGGGATCTTGATTAATTCTGTTCATGATTTGTTGTGGGCCGAAGACCAAGCTTTGTTTTGGGAAACGATAGACAATGAGTTTGCCATAGTGCTCGCCATCAGAACGTGCGACCATCCATGATGCAAGGTTGTTTTTCTTTTGCGGCGTAAAGGGAAGCATGAGGATGAACTCCTCTTTTTTCTCTCCAGGAAGCTTCATGATTAAGTGGCGCATGATTGGTTCTTTTTTAGTAATAGCTGGAATTTCCCACTGATCTTCCTTGTTGTAGAAGATTTGTGGCTGATCCATGTGGTACGTAGCATACATTAATGTCTGATAGGCAAAGAGATCTTCCGGATAACGAATATGTCCTTTGAGCGCGGCAGGCAGCTCTTGTATGTCCTTGAAGATGCCCGGGAATATTTTTGAGAATGTTTGGATGAGTGGATCTTCCGGATATGCAACATATGCCCGGAGGTCTCCGTCATACGCATCGATCACAACCTTGACTGAGTTTCGCATGTAATTCATTCCGCCTTGCACTGGCTGCGCATATGGATAACGATTGCTTGTGGTGTATGCGTCGTAAACCCATTTCAACCTGCCGTCAGCAATGACCAGGTACGGATCGCTATCAAAGCGCAGGAATGGCAAGGCTTTTCTCACGCGGTCATAGATGTTTCTGAAGTACAAAATGCGGCTTTCAGGAGTGATATCGTTTGATAAGATAATCTTGGCTGATTTTAACTGCCAGGCAAGCAAGGCTTTGCGCAATACTGAGTTTAGTATCACTCCCCCTGTGCCGTTGTACGTGCTGAAGATGTTTTCTTCCCCTGAGGGATAATTAAATTCTTTGGATTTTGTCTTAACAATAACATAGTCATTTGAGAGCTCACCGAAATAGATCTCTGGCCGTGTGATTGTCAATGAGGGAATGCTTGATGCTGGTGGCAGGTCTTTGATCCACAACACCGGCAGACCTTCCCGTGTTACTTCGTTTACAGGCCCAAGCGTTAATCCCATGCCATGCGTAAAGGTCAGTCGTTCGTTGATGAACGCTCTGCTGGGCAATGACACGGAGTTTAGTTCTCGTGTAGAAAGCATGACTTGCCTGTATTCCTTACCTAATTGGTAGCGATCGTTGTCAACGGAAATGAAATCATAATACGTTCTGATTTCTTGAATCTGGCCAAAGGTGTTCAGCAGCGGTTCACGATCCCACAAGCGGATGTTTTTGATTGTTAATGGATTGTTT
>JACQSR010000026.1 GCA_016211215.1 Candidatus Woesearchaeota archaeon | reverse complement strand
CTTTACATCGGAAGCGGAAAATTCCATCCTATTGCAGTTGCATTGGAGACCGACAAGCCTGTCTTCTGCCTTAATCCGGAAAACGGCGAGTTCTCATGGGATGTCAGGAAGGATGCAGACAGGATAAAGAAGCAGAACAGGGTAAAAATTATAAGATTCCTGCACGCAAAAAACATAGGAATATTAATCTCAACAAAGCCGGGGCAGTTCAACACCGTGTGGGTTGACGAGCTTAAAAGAAAATATCCTGAAAAGATTTTCTACACATTTCTCTTTGACACACTGCAGCCGGGATACCTTGAGGATTTCCCCTTCATAGATTTCTTTGTTGCAACTGCATGCCCGCGCATTCAGGAAGACCACAAGAAGGTAATCGACTTCAAAGAGATAAGAAGCATGGACTTAGGTGTATAAAACAAGCCTGCTTTCCTGCAGTGCCGAGCCTATTCCCTTCCCTATCAGGAAAGAATTTTTTGCAACAAGGCCGGTGAGCAAGTCCGAAAATGTCGGCTGCTTCTTGTATTCCACGATGTTTACCGTGGCGTTCAGCCTGTTTTCCAGGTAGGCTATTGCCTCGTCTTTGCCGCCCAGCTCATCAACGAGACCAAGCTCCTTTGCACGCTGCCCGATGAAGAAAATGCCAGTAGATATTTCATTGATTTGAGGTCTTGTCAGGTGCCTGTTCTCGGATACTTCAGAAAGGAATATTGAATGTACCTCGTCAAGCTGCTCCTGAAGTATGGACTGCTCGTCATTGCTAAGCTCACGAAAGGGGCTTCCTATGTCCTTGTATTTTCCCGCAACCAGGCGGCGGTAGGTTATGTTGTAATCATTCAATAATCCGGCGAACTCAAGGTAGGAACTTATTACGCCAACGGAGCCGGTTATGGACATCCTGTTTGCGACAATGTGGTCAGTTGAGGATGCAACCCAGTACGCGCCAGACGCCCCAACTTCCCTGATGAAGGAAACTTTTGGCTTCTTGACTTTCTTCAGGGCAGAAACAATCTCGTCGGATGCCACTGCGGAGCCGCCTGGGCTGTTTATTTCGAGTATTATTGCATCGATGCCTGAGTCTTCGGAAGCTTCTTCTATAAAGGATGAAATATCAGATGAAGAGGCTATGCCTGAGCCAAAAAGTGACTGGCCTTCGGAAAGTATCACGCCTTCCACCCTGATAAGGGCAACATTTCCATTTCCGGTTAGGGATTTGCCGGGTGAATTGAATATGTACGCAAAGATTCCTATGAACAATATTCCTACTGCAACAATAACTGCAAGCACAATGAGGAGAAGCACCCATCTTGTCTTTGGATACTCCTGGCTCTTTTTTTCCATTTTGTTGTTTTCCCTGATTGGTTTAAATAATTTATGCTTTAATGCAGCATTTCTGTTAAGCTAAAGCCTTATAAATGGAAATAACTTTTTTCTGGCTATGAGCAAAAAGAAGGAAGAGCAGGAGCGCAAGGAAGAATACGAGCAGCAGATAAGCAGGATAAAGACTCCACGGGACAAGCAATGCTTCGGAATTTTGGAGCAAAGATTGGGGGGCTCGAGGATGCGCGTAAGATGCCTCGATGGAAAACTCAGGATATGCAGGATTCCCGGCAGGCTTAAGCGCACTTTGTGGGTTAAAGAGGGTGATTTGGTGATTGTGGAGCCGTGGGAGTTCCTTGGGGATGAAAAGGGAGATATTGTGTTTAAGTACAGCAAAGCCCAGCTTTCCTTCCTGAAGTCCAAAGGCTACCTTTCCAAATTGGAAGATTTTGAGGAGTTCTAGATAGCCATCGAAAAGAGACTACAGTTGTCATTACTTCAGCATAGAAATACTTAAATATAATCCGGGTTTATTTCCAGATGAATGGAAAAGGCAAAAAGGATTACGCTGATGTTTCTGGATGTGGTTTTGCTTGCGGTGTTTATAGGCCTGATATCCAAGGCGTTTGAGTTAAAGAGGGCAGTCTTTTATGCTGAATTTATTGTTGTTTTGTTCCTAATTGCAGTTGCGTTTGTATCTCTGATTGCTGCCTTCAATGCGATGAGGTGGGGATTTATACTGCTGTCAATTTCATTTGCCCTTACTTTCCTGAATATGGCGGTAATTTACCTTTTCAGGGGGATTGATGCTTCAGTTTCAGTTGCTGCAATAGCCTCTGCACTTGGATTTCTGCTTAGCGCCATAAGCATCGGAAAAAGGGAAGATTACCTTACCGAGGCCGAAGAAGAGGGCATTGAGGAGATTGAAGTGCCTCCGAAGAAAAGGCCGGCAAAGAAGAATTGATGGAGTTCTAATCGTATTTCCACAAGAGGTATAATGATGCTATCACCCCAATTGAGATGGCGCTGTCTGCAATGTTGAATACCGGCCATACCCTGAGGTCAATGAAATCCACGACAGCTGAATGAAAAATCCTGTCAATGAGATTTCCAATACCCCCTCCGAGTATAAGCCCGGCAGGAATTAGATAGTAAGGCTCAAGCCGGTCTATATAGAAAAGCGCAATACCCAGGACTATAAGAGTGATGAAGGCGAACAGAAGATTTGCGCCCCTGAATAAACCAAGAATAATGCCATTGTTGAGGGAGACATTCAAGGACATCCACGAGAAGATATTGACTTCGTTTCCAATACCTATGAACTTCAGAACTATTATTTTGGATATCTGGTCAAGAAGAAGAACGGACGCAGCAATTGCAAACACATGCCTGAGTTTCATTTACCAACCTTTTCTCTTGTTCTGCTCGTAGCGCGCAATCTGCTCGAGATTTTCCAGCCTTTGGCTGATGGCGTCAAGGGTTGCCTTAAGCGCATCAAGCTTGCTTGACAAAACCTCAATGTTTTTTGAGAGTATGTCTGATTGGGTATAGGTCTGCTGCGGCTGGCTGAATTGCTGCTGGAATCCCTGGGGGTGCTGCATGGGATTTTGCCAGGAAGGCTGGTTATCCTGAGGAAAACCCTGCTCAAATGCATCCTTGTTTTCATAGCCCCTTCCAAACTCCAGACCTAGTTCAGGCTCCGGACCAAGGTCCAAGACCGGCTCTTTCTTCCAGAACTTCAGCTTGTCCAAAAGAGACATGTTACACTCCCTTCCCGTAGCTGACTGCCTTTTCGGTGATTTTTTCCCTTAGATTGGCCAACTGCTTTCTGGCGAATGAGGCAGGCATCTTTTCGATGAAATCAATTGAAGGGGATTTGGGGTATGCAAGTATGTTTCCGGAATTTATTTCCATGAAAAAAGAGAGGCCATTTTCTGAGCTGCCAAGCAAAAGCACGAACAGCTGGCTCTTATAGGGCGAATCGGACTTCAGCAATTCCTTTGCTTCAGCGTAGCCCAGAGTTTTTCCGCCAAAGCTCACGCTTTCCGGTGCCAGATTGTCCAATGCCTGCTCGGTTATGACAAACTGCCTGCTGTTTAAAGCAGGATTTGGAACATTATATGTGCCTAATGCTTTTTCATCCAATGGGCTTATCTTATCCTTATCTTTTTCAAAACCAGCCACTATTTTGTCGTCGATGGAAAGGACGTAAAGTGTGCTTGAGTTTTCAACGTCCCTGCTCAAATCCTGGAAATCGCCGTAAACACGGATTCCTGTTACAAGAGCAACAACAACGGTTGCAAGCAGCACAAAAGTGAAAAGGGTTAGAAAGGCCCTGAAGATGCTGTGAATGAAAGAAAAGATTAGAATAACTCCAAGGACAATCAGTATTATCCACACAAGCAATGGAAGGTACATGGTGGAAATCTTGATTGGGAGTTATTTAAAGGTATTTATTTTATATGGTTGGCTACCGGATATTGGGAGACTACTTGAGAGTGACAAGCTAACAAAGCTTTATAAAAGAGATTCCACTACACCCCTTTAACATATTTTGGGGGGTTATGGTGTCTGATATTGCAGAAGATGTCAGGGCAGCGTTGCGTGAAGCAGGGGAAACTCTAGGCGTAAAAGAGAGCCCATTTAATGTTACACCTTATGATCTTGAGAAGTATTATCCACGCTTTTGCACTGCAGCTGAAACATATCGGCAAACACCAGCAGATAAGAAACCACAACTAAGGTTTGACATCGCCGATTCGTTTGAGAATGTTGAGATTCAGGCAGCTTGGCTTGTTTTAGGAGAAACTTTCAGAGGTGAGGCAATAAGTAGAATGAGCAGTTCTCAAAGGAGCTACTGGCTTAATACTCTTCTGAAATTAAATAAGGAAGTGTATCCATTCTTTGAAAAGAGGGAAAAAGCGTTAGAAGCACTTTTAAGCGCCGGAATAATAAGCTATGAAGAATGTGGGGTTTCTATCCTCAGTGGAATCTGCTAGCAAGTATATTAGCTTTTATTTTTAGATCAACAAGGCGAAAGGTAAATGAATTGAGGTTAGCGCCGTTTCTTTGGAGCATTGCTAGCCTATCAAGGTCCTTTTTGGAGGGGGTAGTAAGGTCTACATAATGGCGTATTGCTCTAGTGTTAGTTTCAGAGATTTCTCTGGCTTCCTTCGAAATTTTTCCGAGAGTGTTTAAAAAATCAGAGACATTCTTTCCAAGCCTTTCATCAATTTGCCCTGACACCACACGAGTTTGCAGATCAAGGAATAGCTTCTGCAACGTAGAAAACTTTTCTTTCAGGCTTCCTTCGTCGAGCTCTTCATTAATGTATCCGATAAGACACCACCTCTTACGGAAAAGTAAACCACCAAGTATAAAAACTTTTTGTAAATGGGGGCGTTTAATTTGACTTTGGAAAGTCACAAATCCGTTTCAACGGACAAATACCGCAGTTGGGCTTCTTCCTGCATGTTGTCTTGCCGAGCTCGACAAGCAGTGCATGATATTCGTTGAAGAGCCTGTAATCGCCGGGAAGATTGTCCATGAAAAGCTTCTGAAGCTCTTCGTATGAGGATTGCTTGTAGCCTATTCTGCCCATAATCCTTCTCGTGTAGGCATCGACAACGAATATGGGTGCCTTGTACGCATAAAGGAGCATTGAATCTGCTGTTTCCGGACCGATGCCCCAGATTGCAAGAAGCGATTCCCTTGCCGGGTGTTCCTTTTTCAGGTAAAAATCAACAAAAGCCTTTAATTTTTTCGCCTTTTGGTTGTGGTATCCTGAAGAGCGTATGATGGCTGCAAGCTTTTTCTGCGGCATATCTTTTATGGCTTCGGGCGAAAGCGAATTATGCCTGCGCAAAGACAAGAGCGCTGATTCGACGTTCTTCCAGCTTGTGTTTTGGGTTAGTATGGCCCCAACGCAGATTTCGAAACACCCGCCGCTGTTTTTAGGGAAAGAATAGTTTCCTGGATGGTAAGAATGGCGTTCTGACTGAACCGGCCACCAGCCCTGGCGCCCAAAGCGGCTCAGCAAAAGATTGTAAATCAAAATAGTTTTATTTTCATTGCCCATGAAAATCAAGAAACAAGTACTGCATTAACAGCGCCATCCTGTCCTGGCCTTGAAGTGATTCTTGCCTTGCCCTTGTCAGTATCGATTATCGCGCCTTTCGTCATGATGTTTCGCCTGACAAGGTTCCTGTCGGCAGGGTTGTCCAAAACAGTCTTTATCACTGCCTTCTCATATTTCTTTGTCTTTTGGTTGAAAACGTTTGCAACGTTCGATGAAAACAGCTTCCTCTTGGAGCTTCCACCCTTTACACGAACAACCCCCAGCCTCTTCTCTCCAATCTTTGTGAATGTCGGGTCGCTGCCCAGCTCATTCAGCCTCTTCTTCCTGTAGGGCCTGTACTTCTTGCCAGTTTCCTTGGCGTATGCCCTTCTTTGTGACTTTGCCATGCAATAATGAGTTTGCCGTTTATTTAAATAGGTTTCGAATAAAAACATTTAAATACTACGCTTAAAACCAAGAACTGGTATTTTGGAGGGGGATTATGACGGAAGCATCTAGGCCTTTGGACGCCCTTAACCGCGCCAGGGACAAAAGAGTTATTGTTGATTTGAAAAGCCAGAAGCAGCTAACAGGCACGCTTAAAGCGTTTGACATCCACATAAACATCGTTCTTGAGAATGCCGAAGAGATTGTCAACGGGGAAACCAAGAGAAAGCTTGGCGTTGTTTTCGTGAGGGGCGACACGATAATACTCATATCGCCTGAGAAATAGGAATATGAAAGGGACCCCTTCACACGGCAGGAAGTCTGGAAAGAAGAACATGATACACTGCCGAAGGTGCGGCAAAAGGACGTACCACATAAGCAAGAAGAAGTGCAGTTCCTGCGGCTATGGGAAGTCCGCAAGGCTTAGGTCATATTCCTGGGCGAAGAAATAGAATCTTCTTGTGGGATAATTACTGTGCGGAGTTGCCGGAGTGGCCAAACGGGACAGGCTTAGGTGTGTTGAGCGAAAGCGATGATAAGAAGACACCTGTTGGCTTAGTGCCTACGCAGGTTCGAATCCTGCACTCCGCAGATTTTTTTCAGAAAATTTTAAATAGAATCCGAAAAAAGGACGGTCATGATTGAGTTTATCATGATTGCGGCGTTGATTGCCTTCGCCATCATAGTGCTTTTCCCGTTTATCACTTCTTCTTTGCTTGTTTTTGTGATTAATTTTGCAATACTGGCCATTCTTGCATTCAGGATTCCGGGAGACATAAAGAAAAGAGGATTGTATCCTTATTATATCCTTTCGATGATTTTTGCAACCTTTGTGCTCGTGCTTTCAAAGACGTCATTCATTTCTGCCATGTTCCAGTTCTTCAGGGAGCTCCTGTTGCTGAGGGTAACATTTACGGCAGTGATGATTTTCCTTTTTGCGCATCTCTTTTCGGCCATAGGAAAGAAAATACCCGGGAAGCACGGCAAGGTACACAAATAGGCAACAGTATACACATTCACACCCTAAAAAAGGCAAAGTTTAATAATGAGTTCTGCAGTAAGGCAGTTAAGGTTTTTTCGTTAGGGGGTTTTTCTTTTTCCGGCTGACCTCGAGTGGCCTCCCCTTTTGTATGGAGATTGCCTCGCCTTTTCCCTCTGTGTGCCCCTTTCTTCAGGGTAAACCTCAAGGTCCTGTGACTCATCATAGCTGCATTCGTTGCAGGTAACAATCTGTGCGCCGTCGTAAACCGAAAAGGTTATGTTGCTGGAGCCGCACTTTGGGCAGGTCTGTTTCATAAGGACCCGTACTGGAAATAACTATAATAAGCTTTTCATGGATGTGGATGGGCAATCTATATAAACTTTGATGAGGGTGTTTTAATCTTATGGAACGGGTGCAGAAGATAATTGCAAATTCGGGGTTCTGTTCAAGGCGCGACGCTGAAGAATTGATCAGGGCCAAAAAGGTAAAGGTAAATGGAATTGTCATAAAGCTGGGAGATAAGGCGGAGATTACGGACAGGATAGAAGTTGGCAGGGACAGAATTGCCCTTGAACGGAAAAGGTACATACTTTTCAACAAGCAGCAGGGCCTCCTTTCCGAGATTAGGGATACGCAAGGAAGGGGCACCGTGATTGATGTGCTCAGGCAAAAGGGGGTTAGGGAGAGGCTTATTCCGGTTGGAAAACTCGAGCAAAGGGAAGAGGGCATGATACTTCTGACAAACGATGGTGATTTTGCCAACAGGATAATGCACCCAAGGTACGAGATTAAGAAAACATACCGGCTTAAGCTCGACAAGAGGCTGTCAAATACGCACGCCGAGAGGATACGCAACGGTGTATTTGTGAATGGGAAAAAGAGCTACCCTGCAAATGTCCGGGTTTCTGGCAAGAATGTGGAGATAACTACGCATGAAAGCAAGGAAACCATGAAAGCCATATTGAACTCCCTCAGGTACACGGTTAATTCCCTGGTAAGGGTTGCAATAGGGCCAGTAACCCTAAGCGGGGTAAAGCCTGGGCAGTTCAGGGACTTGGAGCAAGGTGAAGTGGATAAAATACTGAATGTTTATTAATTCTGATGCAACCCATGAGGGCATGGATTACGAAGGGATGCTCGGCTACCTGTACAACATTGATGCGGAAAAGAAGTGGAATTTTGGACTGGAAAGGACTGAGAAGCTTCTTGAAAAAATCGGAAACCCCCATTTGAAGCTGAAGGTAATTCACGTCACAGGGACCAACGGGAAGGGAAGCGTGTGCGCAATGATTTCCTCCATCATGGGCAGGAAGTACAGCGTAGGGATGTTCACTTCACCCCATTTAGTTTCATTCAATGAGAGATTTGCGATAAACCAAAAAGAGGCAAGCAACGATGAAATTCTTGAGGTTTTCAACAAGGTCAGGCCCCATATTACAGACCAGACTTTTTTCGAGATTATAACATGCATGGCTTTCCTTCTTTTTTCGGAGAAGAACGTTGATTATGCGGTAATGGAGGTCGGATTAGGCGGCCGATTGGATGCTACAAACGTTTCAATGCCGATAGTTTCTGTAATAACCATGGTGGATTACGAGCATACCAATATACTTGGAACCACGCTTGAGGAAATTACAACAGAGAAATGCGGGATAATAAAACCCAATACCGGTGTAGTAACTGGCGCGAGGAACAATATTGTGCTTGACATAATAAAAAAGACTGCAGAGTTGCGGGGCTCGAAGGTCATAGTGGCAGACAAAAACTACAGGACAAATCTGCTTGGGGATTACCAGGAGATTAACGCAGGCATCGCAGTTGAGGCTGTTAAGGCAACAGGATTAATTTTTTCGGAAAGGGATATTAAAGATGCATTGATGAATGTTATCCTTAAAGGCAGGCTATACTATCGGGGAAATGTGCTGTTTGATGTTGCCCACAATCCTTCCGGAGTTTCATGCCTTGTTGATTACCTGAAAAAGAACGAAAAAAGGCACATAGTTGCAGTTTTTGGTGTGCTGAACGACAAAGACTGGAAAAGCATGGCTGACAAACTTGTGGAATGCGCTGATTATCTTGTCCTTACAACCCCCCAAAACCAAAGGGCGCTTGAACCGAAGATTGTTTCGGATTACATTGGAAGCAGAATCAGGCATAGGGTTGAGAATGAGCCTTTAGCTGCGTTTGATGCAGCAAAGAAGATTGCCGGCAAAGATTCACTGATACTTGTCACAGGCTCTTTCTACCTTGTCGGAAGCCTGCTTTAATTCACGACATAGTGGTATTAAAGTCTTATAAAGGGGGAAATAAGCTTTGCCGGCATGGCTGTGTATGAAGCACTGGTGTTTGTATGGGTGCTGTTCAAGGACTGGCTGATGCTTTTTGCAGCCCCTTACACAAATCCCAGGATGCTTTGGGTAATTTTGCCGGTGATGTTCAGCTGGTTTTTTGTGGAGTTCTACCAGGAAAAAAAGGGCACATCGCTTGGCAATGCTATTAGCAACGGGGTGATGCTGCTGTGGGTTGGCGTCGACTGGGGCAGGATAACTGTAAACTCCATATCCGGCAAAATCAGCTATGCCCTGGTGGTGTCCAAGCTTGCAATGTCGGCACTTTTTGTTTTTTACGGGGTTTACATAATTGTAGCAGGAGCAAGGGCGAAAGGCATAACCAAGGTGCTGGGAAGAATAAGGGTTGTGACATATTTTATTCTTGTGCTATCGCCGCTCTTCTATGGCGTTATAAGCGTGTCCTGGCAGTTCTTCCTGGCAATAATAATATTCTTCCCGCTTTTCTACTATTCTGTCGAGCTGGTTGACCGATTAATACCGGACCCGAGCATATTCGAGCATGAAAAATCTGCTGAAAAAAGTTTGGAGGATTTTGGCCAGGATTTTAACTCCCAAGACAACTCAAGATGGATGGGGAGCTACAGCAATCTGAGAAGGAAATATTGAGCGGGGCATCAAAAAGTTTTTAAAGACTGGCAGGCGCTTTTCCGTAGCAAGATGGGGGATGATGAATTGGCGGAAATAAGAGGACTTTCTGACAGCGAGCTAAAGGATTTTCTAAGGAAAAACGGAATAAGCCTTGCAGTTGAAGAGGCAAGGCGCGTGGTTGAGCTTATAGGAAGGAATCCAACGCTGACAGAGCTGAACATATTCAACATACAGTGGTCGGAGCACTGCAGCTACAAAAGCAGCAGGCACATTCTCAAGATGCTTCCCACTTCAGCGCCGAACGTAATGCAGGGGCCTGAAGAGGATGCGGGGATACTTCATTTTTTTGACGACGGAAAAGACAAATACGGAATTGTTTTTGCCCATGAAAGCCACAATCACCCATCGCAGGTTGTGCCGTATGAGGGGGCTGCAACGGGTGTTGGAGGCATACTAAGGGATGTATTGTGCATGGGGGCGAGGATTATTGCAACCGGAGATGCATTGCGCTTTGGCGACCCTCACGGAAAGAACAGGAATTATGTAAGGTACATTGGCAATGCGGTTGTTGACGGGATTGCGGGGTATGGGAACCCAGTTGGCATTCCGGTAATTGCAGGCGATATTTATTTCAATGACTCTTTTGACGAGAATTGCCTTGTAAATGTGGTATGCCTTGGAATCATAAAGGAAAGCGACATAATACACAGCAGGGCTCCAAAGAATTCTGAAGGGTATGATGTCGTAATTGTTGGAAAGGCGACAGACAATTCAGGGTTTGGGGGTGCTGCATTTGCTTCGCTGGTGCTTGATGAGGAAGACAGGGAGAGCAACAAGGGTGCAGTGCAGGTTCCGGACCCGTTCCTAAAAAACATCATAATAAGGGCGACATATGCTGTTTTTGAGGAGGCAAGGAAAAAGGGAATTACGCTTGGCTTCAAGGACATGGGCGCAGGGGGAATTATGTGCTCTTCGTCAGAGATGGGCAGTGATGCAGGCATGGGCATTGAGCTGGACTTGGACAAAGTCCATACATCCATGAACCTGCCGCCGTTCATAATAGCATGCTCAGAAACCCAGGAGAGATTCACGTGGATATCGCCACCTTCATTCACAAGCACAATTCTTAGGATATACAATGAGGAGTTTGAATTGCCAAAGATTGCCGAGGGTGCCAGGGCAAGCGTTATTGGAAAGGTAACATCGGAAAAGAATTTTCTGGTAAAACATAAAGGGGAAGTTGTATGCAATGTCCCCATAAATGTGGTTACTGGGGGCATAAGATATGACAGAAAGAAATCCCCGCGAAAACGCAGTCTTTCAGAGCCAAGCATCCCTGAAACAGAGGATTACAGGAGCATGATACTTAATGTCCTTTCACATCCTAACGTTGCCTCGAGAACGAAAGTTTACAGCCATTATGACACTTCGGTGATTGGAAGCACGGTAATAAAACCGGGATTGGCGGATGCCGGTTTGATTGCCCCCCTTGACGGCGTTAATGTGGGTGTAGCATTGGCTACAGACTGCAATCCAAAGTACTCGAGAATAGACCCCTATTGGGGCGCTGCAAATGCAGTTGCGGAAAGCATGAGGAATGTTGCTGCCATAGGGGCTGTGCCATCCGGCCTCACTGATTGCCTTAATTACGGAAATCCCGAGAATGAAGAGGCGTTTGCGGATTTTTATGAGGGTGTGAGGGGCGTTGCGGATGCGGCAAAGAACATAAAGCACAAGAAAACCAAAGAGGCCGTGCCGGTTGTTTCTGGCAACGTGAGCTTCTACAACGAATCAAAAAGCGGAAAGGCTGTGGATGGATCGGCAATAATAGCCTGTGTTGGCATAATCGACGACTGCAACAAGGCAATAACAATGAAAATAAAAAAGAACGGAAGCAGTTTATGCTATGTGGGGGAAAGGAAGGATGAGCTTGGCGGAAGCGTCTATTATGACATCCATAAAGAGCTGGGAAAAAATGTCCCCATGGTGGATTTTGAGAAGGAAAAGGGAATGATTTATGGGGTAATAGACTGCATATCTGAAGGGCTTCTGCTATCGTGCCACGACATCTCGGATGGAGGCATTATAACAGCTGTAAGCGAGATGATTCTCGGCGGTGATGCGGACGGGAAGATTGGGGCAAGGATTGCGCTAAGCACGGGCATTAGGACGGACAAGGCAATTTTTTCGGAATCTTCGGGGTTCGTGTTCGAGGCTGAGAAAAGTAATGTTGGGAAAGTAAAGGCTGCCTTTGAGAAATACGGAATAAAGGTAAATGAACTCGGAGAGACCGGGGGCAATGAGCTTGTTGTAAATGGCGGCATAAGCATTACAATTGACGAGATGAGAAAAGCATGGACTTCGGGGCTTAAGGAGGCGCTTGAATGAAGTCTGCAGTAATACTTTTCCCGGGCATGAATTGCGAGAACGAAACCATCAGGGCATTAGATGCAGCCGGATTAAAGGCAGAGCTGCTGAGATGGAACACCAAGAAAAACTTGGCTGATTATGACTGCTTTGTAATTCCCGGCGGATTTTCATACGAGGACAGGATTAGGGCAGGGGTTATATCTGCAAAAGACCCCATGATGGACAGGATAAAAGAAGAATCGCATTCCGGAAAGCTCGTCCTGGGGATATGCAACGGGGCGCAGGTCCTGATTGAATCCGGGCTGGTTCCGGGATTCAGCAACGAACCGCAAATGGCATTGGCGCCAAACATGAATCCTGAATTCAAGGGGTATTACTGCACATGGGTGAGGATTAAGCCGAACATGAAGAACAGGAATGCTTTCAACATGCTGTTCAATGAAGGGGATGTGATTAATGTTCCAATAGCACATGGCGAAGGAAGGTTTACAACAAAAGGGAATGCAGATGAAATCAGAAGCCTGATTGCATTCCAGTACTGCGATGAAAATGGAAAGGTTGAGCATAGCTATCCAACAAACCCAAACGGCTCCATGCTGGGCATTGCAGGATTGACAAACAGGCAGGGAAACGTGCTTGCAATAATGCCCCATCCGGAGCGCGCATCATTTGACATCCAGACAAAGGCGTATGGATTTAAGGCTCTTGGGCTTAATTTTTTCAGAAGCATGAAAAAGTACATTGAGGAGAGAAAATGAATGTCGAGCTTTTGGTGATGCTGAAAGTGCCAGACACGACGGCAATTACTGCGCAGAGGGTGCTCGAGAGGATGGGCATTGATGCAGGAAAGGTTCACAGGGCAGATTACTACCTTTTTGACATAGGGGGGAATGAAAAGGAGTTTGCAGGAAAGATTGTTAAAGTGGATGTTATTGTAAACTCCAACAAGAACACAGCCCAGATAGGGCTTTCAGGAAAGCCCAAAGGAACTTCTGTATTGGTGAAGGATTCCGATGATGAATGCGAAGGCCTTTTGCATGTGCTTACGCAAAGGCTTGGTATGAGGGAGATTAAAAAGATAAGAAGGGGTGTTTTGTGGACGATGGAGTGTGACAGGGAAACGGCAAAAGGTGCGGCAGAGCAGCTCTTATGCAACCGCCACTATCAGGACTATAAAATACTCTGAGGAGGCAAATGATGACTATACTGGTTGTTTTTGGGTCGGATTCGGACAGGGATGTTTACGGGGAAGTCTGCAAGGAACTTGGAAAGGGTTATGAGCTGAGGATTATTTCCGCGCATAAAACCCCGGATGAGCTTGACAGCATCAAGTTTGAAGATTACAGCATCATAATTGCAGGAGCAGGGCTTGCCGCGCATCTTCCGGGAGTTGTTGCATCAAAAACCATCAAGCCGGTAATAGGGGTTCCGTGCAAGCAAAACTACGAAGGGCTGGATGCTTTGCTGTCAATAGTCCAGATGCCTCCGGGAATTCCTGTACTGGGCGTTGGAGTAAACCGGGGCAGGATTGCCGCACAAAATGCCCTAAAGATGCTGAAAGTTTACGAGGGTGTTAATGTTATAGGGGACAAACACGCGGAAAAGGCAATTTCAGTATTGAGGGACTTCAAGGTGAAGGCAAAGAAATCAGATTTTCCAGACGCAAATTGTGTCAACATCCACTTTGTGCCGCTTGATGAGGATGTTAAGCCGTATGAGGGGCTCGTGATTTATTGCCCTGTGCTGGTTGAAGGGGATGCTGCGGAAGCTGCCCTAAGCATACTGAGGCATTCCCATCATGGACTTTGGGTTGGGGCTAACAATGCGGAAAATGCGGCTATTGCAAGCATAAATATCCTGAACATCAAAGGGGAATATACCTCTTCTCTCATGGAATACCGCGGGAAGAAGGCGGATAAGGTCAGGAAGGCTGACGAGACAGCGAGAAATGAAAACAATGATAGAAGAAAGCGTCATTAGGAAACAGCTGGACAACACGCTTGAGTCAATTGAGTTAGGCGTCGGAAAGAAGTACGAGGGCAAAGTCAGGGATAATTTTTTGCTGAACGGGAAAAGGATAATAGTAACTTCGGATAGGATTTCTGCGTTTGACAGGGTGCTGACAACGATACCTTTCAAGGGGCAGGTGCTTAACCAGATATCCGCTTTCTGGTTTGAAAAGACAAAAAGGATTGTGCCAAACCACGTTATTGAGGTTCCGGACCCAAATGTCATGGTTGTGAATGAATGCAAGCCTTACCCTGTGGAGATGGTGGTCAGGGGCTACATTACCGGTGTAACAACAACATCATTGTGGTACAATTACAGCAGGGGCTCCAGAACGTTCTGCGGGATAAAGATTCCGGACGGGCTGATGAAGGACCAGAAGCTTGAGCACCCAATAATAACTCCAACAACAAAAGCGGAACACGGCGGCCATGACATGCTGATATCGAGGGGGGAGATCATATCCGGGGGGCTGGTCGAAAAGCACGAATACGGGGAGATTGAGGAGAAAGCGCTTAAGCTTTTTGAGTTCGGGCAAAAAGAGGCTGCAAAGAACGGGCTGATACTTGTTGACACAAAATACGAGTTTGGAAATGCCGACGGAAAAATCCTGGTGATAGACGAAATGCATACGCCCGATTCATCAAGATTCTGGATGCAGGCAAGCTATGAAGAGCTTTTCGGCAGGGGCCAGGAGCAAAGGCCGCTTGACAAAGAGTATGTCAGAAGGTACCTTGCGGACAAGGGCTTTCTTGGGGAAGGAGATATACCTGAGATACCCAACGATGTGAAGATAGAGGCAGCAAAAAGGTATATTATTGCATACGAGAAAATTACAGGAAAGCAGTTTGCTGCGGACAACTCCGACATCCCGGGCAGGATAAGGAACAACCTTGGGAAGTACCTATGAAATTCAAAGATGTTGGAATAAGGGCTGCGAAGGAGGCCGGCAGGCTGATTATGAAGCACTACGGAAGAAAGAAGGTTTCCAGGTTCAAGAGCCCGGACCAGATAGTTACCACAGTAGATGAGCAGAGCCAGAAAAGGATTGCGGAAATCATTTTGTCCTCATTTCCCGGGCATGGAATTATTGGCGAGGAGAGCCTTAACATAAGGAAATCGTCGCCGTTCAAATGGTACATAGACCCGATTGACGGGACAAACAACTTCATCCACGACATGCCGTATTTCTGCGTGTCAATTGCGCTGCAGAAGGATAAGGAGATGATTCTGGGGATTGTTTATGACCCATGCACAAAAAACATCTTTGTCGCCGAGAAGGGAAAGGGGGCAACGCTTAACGGCAAAAGAATGCGTGTAAGCAATGAAAAAAGGCTTTCAAGCTCGCTGCTCATATTTGACGCGGCAATACACAGAGATACAGTCAGGAAGCTGAAAGACCTTGAAGCCATTTCGTCAAAGTTTTTCAGGATAAGGATGTTTGGGGCTGCTGCTCTCGACCTTGCAAATGTTGCAAGGGGGGTTGCAGATGCCTCTATAACATACAAGATTAACTCGTGGGACATTGCAGCTGGATGCCTTATTGTGGAGGAAGCGGGAGGCAAGGCTACGGACTTCAACGGCAGCAAATGGCATCCTGAAATGGGATGTGTTGTTGCATCCAACAGGGGCATCCACAACGGCGTGCTTAGGGTAGTAAATGATGGTAAATTAAAGTGAACATTATTAATTATTTTTATAGAAAGGTTTATAAATAATGAACATAATCCGCCAATCATGGACGCTTCGGAAATATTCACAAGGAAGAACATAGAGATACTGAGGGTTCTCGGGAAAGAGGGCATCCACGTGAGGGAAATATCAAAAAGGGCAGGCTGCAGCCCGGCGCATGCAACAAAAGCTCTGCGCATTTTTCTCAGGGAAGGGATAATAAAGCTGAACAATGTCGGAAACAGGAAGGTTGCATACCTGAACTATGACAGCGAGAATGCCAAGGGCATACTTGAGATGATTGAGCCAAAAACAGATGCAATTGCAAGGCTTAACATCTTTGACGGCATAAGCCCGCTGGATTTCAGGTATTATGGGAGGGACACCAAATTGCTTTCGGAATTCTCGCCCTACCTTTCCGAGAACGGTTTCATCCGCTATGCACTTAAAGTGGAGGAAGCCCTTACCAACACGCTTGCAAAAAGGAAGATTTGTTCGTGGGAAATTGCCCGCGAGGTTTCCGCAGCATGCAGGAAGGTGAGCGCCCAGGAAGTGTACATGGAAGAGGACCGGATAAAGCACAACATAAGGGCGCTTGCAAACTGCATAAGGTCCAAGGTAAGCGAAGAGGCAAAGCCTTATGTGCATTTCACCACGACTTCGCATGACATAATCTGCACCGCTGATGCCGCACGCTTCAGAGACTTTACCAACAAGGTGCTTTTGCCGTGCATGGCTGAGCTTGAGAAGACATTGGCTGAAATTGCGCTCAGGGAGAAAAATACATTGCAGATTGGAAGGACTCACGGACAGCACGCAGAGCCGATAACTTTCGGGTTTGCAATTGCGCAGTACGTCAGCAGATTCGGGCACGCCACAATCAGGGTAAAGAAGGCAGGAAACGACTTAAGGGGAAAGATTGCAGGCGCAGTGGGTTCCTACAATGCATCCTCGCTGTTCTTCAAGGACCCGGTAATTTTTGAGCGCGATGTTTTGGCAACCCTGGGATTAAATCCAAGCCCGATATCAACCCAGGTTGTGGAGGCTGAATACATGAGCGAGTATGTACATTCCGTGATAAATGCCTTCGGGATAATCGCCAATCTGGCTGATGACATGAGGCACCTGCAGCGCTCCGAGATAGGCGAAGTTGGGGAGGAGTTTGGCGAGAAGCAGGTTGGAAGCTCCACCATGCCTCAAAAAAGGAACCCCATCAATTTTGAGAACATAAAATCATTCTGGAAGGAATTCATGCCGAGGATGATGACATTGTACATGGACCAGATTTCAGAGCACCAGCGTGACCTTACCAATTCTGCTTCATCCAGGTTTGTTTCAGAGATACTTGCAGGATTTGCGCTGTCGGTGAAAAGGATGAACAGGGTCATGTCAAAGCTTTCGGTGGACCAGAAAAACATGAGGAAAAACTTTGATATGAACAGGGATTTCATCATCGCAGAGCCGCTTTACATACTGCTTGCGGCAAACAGGCATCCCGATGCGCATGAATATGTCCGTGAGCTGACGATGAAGTCAAGGGAAACGAAGAAAAGCATGCTTGAGCTGATGAAGCATGATGAAAAGGTAAAGCCTTACCTGAAGAAGTTTTCAAGGCAGCAGATTGAGCTTCTGAAAGAGCCGGAGAGATACACCGGAATTGCAACAAAGAAGACCGAGGATATTTGCAGTTACTGGAAAAAGAAGCTAAATTTATGACAAAGTTTTATAAGTCAGTTAAGCGAGGGAATAACCATGAATCCTGATTACCAGAAAAGGGAGTCAATTGCTGTAGCGGCAATAAAGAGGGCAATTCCGCCCCATCTTAAGAGGGACATGGCTGAATCCAGCAAGGGCATGTTCTGCGAGCTTTACAGCAATCATTTGTTTCCCACCCATTACTGCGCATGCGCAACAGACGGCGTTGGAACAAAGCTGATAATTGCATCCGCGATGGAAAAGTTTGACACCATCGGCATTGATTTAGTTGCGATGAACGCAAACGACCTTGCAACCATAGGCCAGGTGAGCCCTTTTCTCTTTATGAATTACTTTGCCGCGCAGGAAAAGATGCATGAATTTGCCGGCGATGTCATAAAGGGGATTGTGAGGGGGCTGGAGCAGTGCGAAGCGTCTGAAATTATCAACAGCAATATTCATGTTAACATGGGGAAGGGCGAAACTGCGTCCGTTGACGAGCTTCTCGGCGGCATAAGGGAAGGAACGGGTTTTGATGTTGCGGGCTGCATGATTGGATTTATCGAGAAGAAAAAAGTCCCCACTGCAGTTAATATAGGAGACTCAATAATCGCGTTCCCAAGCTCGGGATTCCATTCAAACGGCTATACCGACTTAAGGCTGTCATTGCTGAAAGGAAACTTTGAAGAAAGGCCCATTTTCAGGAAAAGGTATCGTGGGAGATTTTCACTTGAAGATGATTTTGAAGGCAAATCAATAGGCGAGTGGCTTTTGGAGCCCACAAGGATATACATAAAGGAGATGGCAAAGATAAGCTCAAAATGCAGCGTTATGGGGATAAACAACACAGGGTATGGATTGAAGAACTTTAACAGAATACGCCAAAATGTGGAGTTTCTTATAGACGACCCAATTAAGCCGCATCCCATATTCAGCCTGGTTCAGAAGGAAGCGAAGCTTTCAGACGAGGAGATGTACCAAAGGTTCAACATGGGGATGGGATTTTTTGCAATCTGCACGCCTGATGACTGCGAATATGCGCTAAAGGCCGTAAAAGGCTCCAAGGTGGTCGGAAAAGTCAGAAAGTCCCAAGCCACGAGGACCGTCCTGGACATTGGAAAAAAAATAGTGTTTGAGGGCTATTAATCCTGAAGCCCGATAACTGCACGGGATATATACTTGATTGATGTTGTCATGCCGTTGAGGTTTTCCACTATTCTTACAGCGCTTGAGTTTGTGCAGGACTTAAGGAAATCGTTGCACCTTTCGATTCTTGCCTTGTTGGATACTTCAACTGAAAATGCAGTGGAGATATTGCTTGTGTAGTACGACTTCATGACGTCGTGGTATTTTTCCCTCAAGTCAGCATATATTTCCACAAGCTCTTTTTTGCACTTTGGCTTGCATTCGTAATCGAGGCTTAGCTTGGCAACCCTCTTCTGGCGGTCTCCAATCTTTTCAAGCCTCAGGATTATTGAGGCTGCAGTGTGAAGCTTCCAGGGGTCCATGTTCATTGCACGGGCAAAAGAGGGGTCTTTCAGCGCATTGCGAATTACCCTGTTGGAAAGGAAGTACAGACGGTTAATGTCTTCATCACGCTGGCGGATATTTGTTATGAGTTTGCTTCTTATCTGCCCGTCCGACTCTGCAACGCACCTTATCGAGTCATCTATCATCGAGCGGACTATGGTGTCCATCCTCCTTATTATTGAGGGGATGTCAACTTCCTTTGGGCTTAGGATGTCCTTTGCAACCATCTTGGTGGAGGTCTGCTCCATTATCTCCAGACCTGAAAGGTTCCTTATCACTTCCTTGATTTCTGACAGCCTTGTTTCAATATCCGCAGAAAGCAATTCTATGAAATCGTAGCCGTTGAGATAGGAACTGACAATCTCCGAACTTATCATTGCAAGGCTTTTTCCGCGAGTGTCTATGACAATCTTGCGCTGTACCGGCTCCGACTCTTTCATGGCAGCTGACACCACAAGCTCGCCTGAGTTTTCCTTCAGCGCCAACGAATCCCCTTTCTTGAGGTTGTTTTCCCTTACCCATTTCTTTGGAAGAGAAATAATAAAAGATGATTTTCCAAACTCCATCAACTTCCTTTGTTCCATATACGGCACCCCCATGTATCTTCCAATTAATATACCCTATATATGCTATAGAGTAAATGTATATATATTTAAACATTGCTATTAGTAATCAATAGATGGATAAGACGGAGGGGTGGACATGAAGGGTATTCGGTTACATGATGAGGAACGGGATGAGTTTTTCAAGTGCTATGACCTGGATGATCCCATGGACGAGTTCATGGATAAGTAGTTTAGATTTTTTGCCTTTTTCTGTAGGTTTAATTCTCGATGGCAAGCAAAAGGCTTATATAGGTTAGCGGGTATAATTTTCCATCTGCACCCTCATAAAATAGGCTGATTTTTGAGGGTTTTTTAGGGCGTAAAGAATACCAAAATTACTGTGGGGGCTAATATGACAGATGGGAGTTACGATGCAAAGGACATCCAGGTGCTTGGTGGGCTTTCTGCTGTGCGCAAAAGGCCTGCAATGTACATCGGAAGCACCGGATTAAGGGGGCTTCACCACATAGTCGAGGAGGCAGTTGACAACAGCATAGACGAAGCCCTTGCAGGTTTCTGCACCCAGATAGACATAACCATACACAAAAACGGGTTTATTACAGTTACAGACAACGGACGCGGCATTCCGGTTGACATCCATCCAAAGTTCAACATAACTGCACTTGAAGTTGTGATGACGAAGCTTCACGCAGGCGGAAAGTTTGACAAGAAGATCTATAAGGTTTCCGGCGGGCTGCATGGGGTTGGTATTTCATGCACCAACGCCCTGTCCAAGTCTTTAATCGTAGAGGTAAAAAGGAACAGCACGCTTTACAGGCAGGAATACTCCCAGGGACAGCCTGTAACAGGACTGCAGGAAGTTGGCCAAGCGACAGGAACCGGAACTTCAATATCTTTTCTTCCGGACAATGAGATATTTCAGGATACTGTATTCCATTATGACACTTTAAGCTCCCGCTTCAGGGAACTTGCTTTCCTCAACAAAGGAGTGAAGATAACGCTAAAAGACGAGAGAACAGGCAATGAGGACATTTTCAAGTACGATGGAGGCATAATTGAGTTTGTTGAATATCTCAACAGGAACAAAACAACACTGCACAAGCCAATCTATTTTTTCAAGGAGAAGGAGGGGCTTTCCATAGAGATTGCACTGCAGTACAATGACGGCTATCAGGAGAATGTGTTTTCGTTTGCAAACAACATCAACACTGTAGAGGGGGGCACCCATCTTTCCGGATTTAAGACTGCACTGACAAGGACTCTCAACAGTTATGCAGAGAGGATGAAGCTAAAGGACGTCAAGCTTACAAGCGAGGATGTAAGGGAGGGGCTTACATCCGTGCTGTCGGTAAAAATAGCCGAGCCCCAGTTTGAAGGGCAGACGAAAACAAAGCTTGGCAATTCAGATGTAAAAGGCATTGTTGATTCCATAGTGTCATCAACACTTTCGGCATTCCTGGAGGAGAATCCCTCAATCGCAAGGGTGGTTGTTGAAAAATCCATAAATGCGGCAAATGCGCGGGAGGCTGCAAGGAAGGCGAGGGAGATGACGAGGAGGAAAACTGCCCTAAGCACAGGACTATTGCCGGGAAAACTTGCAGACTGCTCGGTAAGGGACCCTGCAAAGGCAGAAATTTACCTTGTGGAAGGCGATAGTGCCGGAGGCTCGTGCAAGATGGGCAGGAACAAGGAGTTCCAGGCGATTCTTCCATTGAGGGGAAAAATCCTGAATGTCGAGAAGGCGCGCCTGCACAAGATTTTTGAGAACGAGGAGATAAGCACATTGATTACTGCAATTGGATGCGGGATTGGGGATGAATTTGACGTTTCCAGGATAAGATACCACAAGGTTATTCTGACGTGCGATGCGGATACCGATGGAAACCACATAACCACACTGCTTCTGACTCTTTTCTACAGATTCATGAACGAGGTAATAAAAAGGGGCTACCTGTACATCGCAATGCCGCCATTGTACAAGATTACGAAAGGAAAAATTTTAAGGTATGCCCAAACGGATGCGGAGAAGGAATCCATACTGAAGGAGATAGGCAGCGATGTGGTCATACAGCGCTACAAGGGCCTTGGAGAGATGAACCCTGAGCAGCTTTGGCAGACCACCATGGACCCTGCAGTAAGGACGCTTAAGCAGGTCACAATAGAGGACGCTGTTAAGGCAGATGAGATTTTCACGCTTCTCATGGGGGACCAGGTAGAGCCAAGGAAGAAATTCATCGAGGAGCATGCACTGGAAGTCACGAGCCTTGACATATAGGGAAACCTTTTTAAAGAGCCCCTTTTTCTTTTCCGGTAATGGCAGAGCAGAAAGCATCAAAGATAAAGAAAAAGGTATGGTTCCAGATAGTTGCCAGCGGGCATTTCAACGAATACCCCATAGGGGAAACTTTGGTCTACGAGCCCAGGGAGATGCTTGGGAAGGCTGTCAATGTCAACCTTATGGTTCTGACAAACGACATAAAAAAGCAGAACATAAATGTCACGTTCAAGATTGACAGTATCGAAGGAAACAGGGGCAAGACTTCGCTTGTGGGGTATAACCTTGTGCCATCGTCGGTCAAAAGGCTGGTCAGGAGGAACAGGGACAAGATGGACCTTTCTTTCGTCTGCAAGACTTCAGACAACATTCTGGTCAGGATTAAGCCGCTTCTCATAACAAAGGGCAATGCAAAGGGCTCTGTGCTGTCCAAGATAAGGACATCGTGCGTTGGGGTTTGCACGAGGCTCGTGTCAAAGGTTAACTACAACCAATTCCTTGACGAGATTTTGGGGCATCGCTTGCAGGAGAATATAATTGGTGAGCTGAAGAAGATTTATCCTCTTAAGACATGCGAGATAAGAGTCATGAGAATTGTTCCCGCTGACAAAAAGGTTAAGGTTGAGAAGGTGGTTGCGCAGGAGGAAGTTCCAGCAGAGCCTGCCGAACCCGCTGAAGAGCCTGCTGTTTCTGTATAGGGTTTTCTTTGTATTAGTGTTTATAACGCTGAGCTAGTCGATATTCGTCTCTTGTAACTTCTTCCACACTCATTCCAGGGGGGAGTTTATCCATGGTAGAACGTTCTGCATGTAATACTATTGTAAGCAAACCCCCACTATACGAACCCGAAGGTTTACATTCAATATATATTTCCACAGCACCTTTAAAGTCGTGCGAGGTATGAATTCTACTTAGGGCGAAGCGTGGGTCAGAGATAGCTGCTGGATAAAAAAACCCTAAATGTTCGCCCTCCTTTGAGGGACCCACATGGTACTGCCAATTATCACCTGGCTTAGAGCATACTCTTAATCCACTTGTTCTCCCAGAATCAAAATCCAATGCTATGTCGGACATAGCTAATAGTTCAAGCGGCCTTGGCGGCCTGTTAATTGCTAACTGAGCTTCTGCCATAGTGAAAGGTAATCGTGATATATTGATAAAGGTTTACACTTTTTTAACGGTTGTGGGGGACATCGGTATTATCGAAGGAAATTCACTTCTAATACACCCTTGGGGTATATTTCATTGCAGAGCAAAAAAGGAAAAGTTTTATATATCAGTTATTATATACACTTATATAAGATGGAACAAACAAGCGTTTTGCATAGTCCAACTTTGGAATCTGTAATAATGGTAGAGGAAACCATACAGAAATACAGCCAAGAATGTGGAAAATACCAATTGTGGAAGAAACTGCCCAAAAAGATGATGTACCAAACATTCCAAACAATACTGGATTACCTTGAAACTTCTGGAAAGATACTAATTGACAAAGAGGGCTGCATTGTTTGGACATATAACCCAAAAATGATAAGGAAACTGCTTTCCCAAGGGGTTAAATTGAGATGAATGATAAGCCAACCTATGTTACTTTTGGCGATAAAAAGATTGAGGATGAGTATGGGTTGTTAAAAGAAGGAAAATTTGAAGATAAGCAGTTGTACGATTTCATTGATAGGGCAATTAAAGATTTGAAGTCTAACCCCACTTGTGGCATAAAAATACCAAAGAAACTATGGCCAAAGGATTACATAAAGAAATTTAGTATCAATAATTTGTGGAAATACGATTTGCCAAATGCTTGGAGATTGGTTTACACAATTCAAACAAATGAAGTTATGATATTGAATGTTATCCTTGAGTGGTTTAATCACAAAGAATATGAAAGAAGGTTCAAATATTAATTCTTGAGGAAAACTGCCCCTTTCGTCGGCGTGACTCCAAATTTTATTGAACTTAACAACCACTATACGAAAATTTATAAACTTAGGTGGGCTTTTTTTGGTTCTCTGCCGCGATCGCATAACCTGGTATTGCGCAAGCCTGGAAATGCCGAGAGCAAGACAGCTTGTTCCCGCAAGGGTGTCCCGGAGCTTTTTACAGAAAACCCCGGAAGAGAATGTAAAAGGCGGGAAATTCAAATCCGGGTCGCGGCGGTTTTTTCTACTAACGCAAACAATGGAATAAACCTATACAAACAATGGCACAAGAACCAGTGTTATGGTGCTGAGGAGCTTGATGAGGACGTGGAGTGATGGTCCTGCTGTGTCCTTGAATGGGTCTCCTACGGTGTCTCCGGTAACTGCTGCCTTGTGGGCATCGGAGCCTTTTCCGCCGTGATGGCCCTCCTCAATCATCTTCTTTGCGTTGTCCCATGCACCGCCGCCAGTGTTAAGCATCAATGCCATAAGTATTCCGGATATGGTTGCAACCATTAGGAATGCAGCTGCAGCCTCGTACTTGAGCACCACTCCCACAACAACTGTCACGAGAACGACCATAAGCCCCGGGAGAATCATCTCCTTGAGCGAAGTTTTTACGCAGATATCAACAACCCTTGCATAATCGGGCTTCTCCTTTCCGGACATAATCTCCTTCTTGTCCTTCCACTGCCTACGTACTTCATTGACGATGGAAAACGCGGCATCTCCGACTGCCCTTATTGCGAATGCGCTGAAAAGGAATATGAGCATGGCTCCAAGAAGGCCTCCAACGAACACATCAATCTTTGAGATGTCAACAATAAGCTGGCCCGATGCAGAAGTTGAAACCTGAATGCCCTTCTCGCCCGCAACTTTGATTACATCCTCAAGGTAGGCGCTGAAAAGAAGGAAGGCAGCCAATGCGGCGCTTCCGATTGCGTAGCCCTTTGTCAAAGCCTTTGTGGTGTTTCCAACCGCATCGAGCTTGTCGGTCCTTTTCCTGACCTCTTCCGATGAGTTGCTCATCGATGCAATCCCTCCCGCATTGTCTGTTATGGGACCGAAATTGTCCATTGCAAGGACATAAGCTGCAGTTGCAAGCATGCCCATGGTGGCAACGGCAGTCCCAAACAAGCCGCCGTGCTCCACGCCGCTTGCAATGCCAAGATAGTAGGATGCCAATAGGGCACCAGACAATACCACAACCGGCAGCACGGTTGCCTCAAGAGCGACAGCAAATCCAGATATTATGTTGGTTGCATGGCCTGTCTGGGATGCTTTTGCAATGCTCTTAACCGGCCTGTAAGTTGATTCGGTGTAATAAATGGTAATCCATATTATGATTATGCTTGTCACCAATCCTACCAATCCTGCAAAGAAAAACATGAGAGATGCAGCGGGGTGCTCGCTGCTCCGCAAAAAGTAGCCTGTGGAAAAGTAGAATACAATTGCCGCGAGGAAACTTGCGATGTAATACCCCCTGTTCAATGCAGTCATGGGGTTTTCGCTCTCGCCCTTCATCTTAACTGTCATTATGCCGATTATGGTTGTGACGAGACAGAAAGCCCTTACAATGAGGGGAAACAGCACTCCTTTCAATCCGAACGTGGGAAACAATGCAACGCCCAAAATCATGGCTCCGATGTTTTCTGCTGCGGTGCTTTCGAACAAATCAGCACCCCTTCCTGCACAGTCTCCAACATTGTCTCCAACAAGGTCTGCAATAACCGCAGGATTCCTGGGGTCGTCTTCGGGAATGCCCTGCTCAACCTTCCCGACAAGGTCTGAGCCTACATCGGCAGCTTTTGTGTAGATTCCGCCGCCGAGCTGGGCAAACAATGCGACAAACGATGCTCCAAATCCGTAACCAACTATGAGGAAAGGGACTTTTTGAGGTTCCAATCCTATGCTGAAGATGTAATAAATCAATGAAACACCAAGCAGCGACATTGCAACTATGACAATTCCTGATATTGCTCCGCCCCTGAATGCGGTTACAAATGCATCGTTCATGCTTTTCCTTGCGGAGCTTGCCGTCCTAACATTTGCCCTGACTGAAATCCACATCCCTACAATTCCGGCCAGAGCAGAGCTTGCTGCGCCAAAGATGAATGCAACCGATGTGCGCCAACCAAGGTCTACATTTCCGCCAAACACAGCGTATGCTGCGAAAATGACAACTGCGAGGACAACTGAAAGTATGGCTATCGTGGTGTACTGCCTTTTCAGGAAAGCCTCTGCGCCTATCTTGATTGCGTTTGACACTTCCTGCATTCCTGCAGTTCCTGTGTCTCGCCTGAGAAGCTGCCTAGCGAGGTAGCCCGAGAACAGAAGCGACAGTATGCTTATCAAGATTATAATCCCCAAGTACTCCATAGCGCTCTGAAAAAACAGGTTGTTTATAAAACTTTTCTTCTATTCTTTTTCTTCAGCAAGGACGACTTGTATACCTTTTCCCTGTAGGGCTTTATTCTCACAATTTCGGCATGCCTTGGGAGATTTTCCCCGGATGCAAGGAATTTCTGGTCATATCCAAGCGCAATGACATCCGGCTTAATTTTCATAATGCCCTCAAAGTAATTTTTCTTTGAACCCAGCAGCACAATATCCGCAATTTTCAGATCCCTAATCTGGTTCAGTCTATGATTTTCATTGTACATGGGCATTTTTCCCTTGACTTTCTCTATAGTGCTGTCCCTTGCAACAACAACCGCAAGAAAATCCCCGAGCTCCTTTGCCTTTTTCAGGAAATAAACGTGGCCAGGATGTATTACATCAAAGCTCCCAAATGCCATTACCTTCTTCATGCTGATGAAATAATTGGCGGACTTAAAAAATTTTGCAGGAAATCATTTGATTATGCCGTACCCAATCAGCCTGAACCTGTTGGTTATTCTTCGGGAGATTGTGACGCGAGAGCCCTTTTCCGCGCACACGGGAATCTTGAGCTTGCAGGATATTCTGTCTTTTTTTACTTCCGTCACCATTCCAACTGTTGCAGCGGAATTGACATTAAGCATCAATGGCTCATTCATCTTTATGGGCTCAACTATCAGGTCTTCCTTCAAGCCAACAACGCGCTTCAGCAAATGGACTTCAAAGTCGAAGCTATCCCAAACAGGAGGCAATTTTCCGGGATGCCCGACAACAGAACCGGTAAGCTTGTCGCTTTTCACAACAAAAGGGTCCAGGGTTGTCAGAATGCCGAGTGAGCCGCCGGCAACCGCTTCCTCAACATCAATGCCCCCGGTCCTTATGGATGCAATTTTGGTATGTATGGACTTGCGCACCTTTTGATTTTTCTCCTCGAACTCAAACCCGGGCCTTATCTCTATGTCGTCCCCTTTCCTTAGCCTGCCCTGCTTTATTGCCCCTCCAAGAACCCCGCCAACCAATGAAGTTATTTTTGTACCGGGCTTGTTTATGTCAAAACTTCTGGCCACAAAGAACATTGCGTCCTTGTCCAAATCGCGCTTGGGGGTGGGAATAAACTCCTCTATGGCCTGTATCAAAGGCCCCACACCCAGACGATACTGCGCGGATAATGGTATTATTGGGGCATCCTTGAAAGATGTGTCTTTTATGAAATCCCTTATCTGCCCATAATTCTTTGTGGCCCTTTCCTCGCTTACCAAATCAACCTTGTTTTGGACAATGATTATGTTCTTAACGCCTATAACCTCAAGCGCCATTAGATGCTCACGTGTTTGCGGCTGGGGGCATTCCTCATTTGCAGCAATCAGCAGCAATGCGCCGTCCATTATCGTAGCTCCGGAAAGCATGGTTGCCATCAGTGATTCATGGCCAGGCGCGTCAACAAAGCTTACTTTTCTCAAAAATTCAGTCGGTTCGCAATGCGCATCTTCAGTTGTAAACTCGCCGCATTTGGGGCATTTGCGAAAAACGACATCTGCATAACCCAGCCGTATTGTGATACCCCTCTTGATTTCCTCGGAATGCGTGTCTGTCCATTTTCCGGACAAGCGCTCAAGCAGGGTAGTTTTCCCGTGGTCAACATGGCCAACCATGCCTATATTGATAACAGGCTGGATGTATTCTTCTTTGCCTGCAGACTTTTTCCTTGATGTCATTGATTATGAGGTATTATGGAGTTGTTCAGGCAGCCTGGGGCTCAGCTTTGCTTTTATCCTCGAAGAAATCTGCTAGATTCTTTTCGCCCTGCTTAACGACCTTCAGGTTTATCTGCACTATGGACTCATTGATTTTGTGGCCGCACACAGTCTTCCTTCTCCTCTCGCCAGGGAGGCCTCCCTTGAATCCAACCCCTCCAAGAAGTGAAATTTTCTTCCTAACGCCAAGTATGCCAGACCTCATGGGAAAGCCGCAAAAGTCTGAGCCGCCGGTTATCTGAAGCTCGAATCCCGAGAGGCCGATTGCATCCCCTGAAACCTTTTCGCTTATGTTCTTGCCCATGAAGACATCAGCCTGCGGGCTCTTGACTTCCTTCTGGAAGGATTTCCCCCCCTTTGCATCTGAGATTACCAACTTGAAATCTGCCATGTGATTCCTCCAGCAACAGGAAAACTATGGGCCCTTTTTAAATCTTGTTGTCCACTCGCCCGGTTTGCAGGAAACATCACCGAACGAGGGATAGTCCCTGCAGATTTTTGGCCTTTCAGGGTATATCCTGCAGAGATAAGAGCCTTTTTTACTGTCAAGAAAAACACAACCCGACTGGTTTCTTAGCAGCTCAAACCCGCCAAGGGCAAGGTCCGGCCTTGAAAATTCTTCTGGTCTATACCCTTTTCCCAAAATCCTTTTAATTTCAGACGAAGTTATCTTTACCGTAAGCCTTTTGCAGCATTCGCCGCACCTGATGCAGTCTAAATCTCCCTGAGGCATTTTTTTACGCGCTTTAGGCCCTCCTCTATCTTTGATGCATCAAGCGCATAGCTGAACCTTACCCTGCTGGGAGCGCCAAACCATTCACCAAGATAGGTTATGGTTTTGTATTTTTTATACAGCCTCCATACAAACTTCCGGGGATTTTTTATTTTTGGCAGCACATAGAATGCGCCTTCCGGCTTCCACAAATCCAGCCCAAGCTCCGCGAGGCCGTTGTATATCAGGTCCCTGCGCCCCTTCCAGATTTTCAGCTCATTCATAATCCTTTTTTTCGGGACTTTTGTGGCCTCATACGCCATTTCCTGAGCGAGTATGTTTGTGTTCATTGAGGTGAAAGTCTTAAGCGCAGTTGCGCGCTCAACGAAAGCAGAATCAGATGAATAGAGATACCCGACCCTAAAGCCGCACATGGAGAATGTTTTTGAGAATGAATTTATGGTCACTACACGCGGCCCGGAAAGAAGGTAATTCTCCCTTTCATAGATAAGGTCCTTGTAGACTTCGTCGGATATAAGTGTTATGTTGAGGTCTTGAGTTATACGCTCGATTTCCTTCAGTGTTTTTACGTTCTGTATCCTTCCGGTTGGGTTCGAGGGGGAATTTATCAGGACTGCGGTGCAATCGCGCACCTTCTTCTCAAAATCCTCCAGCACAATCTTCCCTTCAGAGGTTTCTGTAATGACCGGCTCAAGGTATGCTGATTTTACCAAATGGGGATAGGTGTAGTAATAGGGGGAATGGATAAGCACCCTGTCTCCCGGCTTTCCGACGACCCTGAATGCAAGGTCGAGGGCTTCTGATGCACCATTTGTGACAAGGAAATCATTTTCAGTTGAGCGCTTGTAATCTTTTGACAACGCCTTCCTGAGGTTTATTTGGCCCTGCACAAGCCCGTATTTGAAGCTCCTGTAGGCGGGAAGAATTTTGAATACTTCTTTTGGGGGGGGCAAATCAGGCTGCCCGGAACCGAATGAAATAATTCCTTTTCCCTGGACGCCTATGAACATGGAGGGGCTTGTTAGTTTTTCCATTTCCGCCTTCAATTGGCAATAAATTAAATAGCTTTGCCTACTTTTTCATGTGAACAACCCTTTGGGGGAAGGGAATCTCTATCCTGTTCTTTGACAGTGCCTTGTAGATTAAGGTGTTTGCCTCATGCGGAGCATCGCCTGCGTACTCAAAGGATTCTATCCAGAAAAAGACATTGAACTGGAGCGCTGAATCCCCCATAGCCTTGAAGCGCACAAACGGTGCCGGCTCCTTCATGAAATGCCCCACTTTTTTGACTTCCGAAAGAAGTACTTTCTCCAGCTTGTCTATATCAGTCCCGTATGCGACCGATACAGGAACAATAATCCTTATCGAGGGGTCCGGCTGCGAATGGTTTATTATCTTTGAGTCGGCAAGCTTTCCGTTGGGTATGGTCACAATTTCATTGTTGAAGGTCTTGATTTTTGTGGACCTTAAACCGATGTCACGAACTATGCCTACTGTATCGGCGTCCAGCTGAACCTTGTCCCCTGCCCTGATGGACTTGTCCACGATGAGAGACATGCCCCCGAATATGTTGCCAAGGGTATTTTGCAGGGCAAATGCGATTGCGATTCCAGCGATTCCTATGGAAGCCAGCAGAGGGCCAATCTCCACGCCAAAGCTGTCTATTATTATGAGAAGTGCTATTATGTAAAGAAGGACTTTTGCAAAGCGGTGCATGAGGGACATTAAGTTGTCGTCAATCGAAGACTTTGTCCTTGCGGCCCATTTTCTGCCCCAGTTGTCTATTAAAATTTCCACGATTATGATTATTATCCTTGCAATAAGCAGAGTAATCAGGGCTAGAAGCGCAAGCTCTATGTAATTTGTTATTTTTTCATCCAAGCCAAGAGGTATGATGCCTATACGGAGGCCTATCAGGATGAGGATTATGGATAATGGCCTATTGGTGCGCTCGATAATCAGGTCGTCAATTACCGTGGTAGTTTTCTTCGTCAGCCTTAAGATGATTTTTTCCGAGACATAAACCAGAAGCTTTGAGACTGCAAAGAAAAGTATGAAAATCGCGAGAGCCTTTAGCAGAGGTCCCGAGTCAAGAAAAGATATTACGCCCTGGAAAAATTCCTCAATCATTGTTCTTTGCTATCTCCATGATGCAGGAGCACGGAAGCTTGTGGGCAATCCTCTTCATAGCGCCCTTTGCCACGCCGAGATGCTGCCCGTCAACGCGTATTTCAAACATTGTCTGGCCTGCCTTAATCCTTGCTGCATTCCCTATAGGCTTGCCGAAGGCTTTCTGCATTCCCGTTGAGAACCTGTCTGCTCCAGCGCCTGTTGCAAGCGGGTTTTCCCTTAAAATATGGAATGGATAGACGCTAACCCTCATGAAATATGACGAAGGCCCAAGAGCCTCAAGAATCCTGTTGGAAGACATCCTCGCGGATTCCAAAGCGTTGTCCCGTATCTGAAGCCCATTCCTTGCCTTCAATGACAGGGTGTACTGGAACTTTTTCCTTTGGTCGCCCATATTGAAGCGCACAATCTTTTTCGCCGGGTTTGCCTTGATATAGGCGCGCTTCTTGTATTTGGAAACCCTTGTATATGGCCTTTCAAGCCTCCTGTATGATATCCCTTTTCTTAATCTTGCCATGAGACTGAGAATTTATGTTCAGTTTTTAAATGTTTCCTAGGCCGGCAAGCATAGCCACAATTGCAGCGCCGATAATCATTCCAAGAAGTATCAGAAGAATTGCTGGCATCAGGACGACTGCAACAAATGCCCTTGCGCGGGAAAAGCCCTGGAATTTGGATATGCCCAGGGTTGCTGCAACGAGCTGGTGGACCATTGAAATGAAAGATATCAGGAGGGCAAGCGCCAGGCGGGATGAAAAAACCGGGGTGGTAAATACCGAAAGCGGGTCTTCGGGAGTTACTGCAATGGGCCAAAATGTGTTGAGAATACTCAATATCAGGGTGGACAGCAGAGCGTAAAAGATTCCAATGACCTGAACATATGTTATGGGCTTAAACGTGTTGAAAAAACCATTCCTTCCGCCGAATATAAGAACCCCAAGGTGGATTATGCCCGATGCGATGAAAGGGTAAACAAAAGACCAGAATATGGAGAAAAAAAATCCAAAAATGATTAGAAAGGAAGGCACATTGTCCTGGGATAAGTAAGGTGAGGGAGCAACGAGCTGAATTAGGGTTGCAATGACCGAAAAAACGAAGAAGAACATGAGTATGGGCCAGTAATCCTTTTCCTTTTCAACAGACTTGAAGAATGCAGCCGGATGGAAGAAAAGGTTGTTGAGTTTATCTGCGATAGCCCATTTATTTGCCATAAAGTTTTAGTTCGTTCTGAATTTTAAAAAGCTTTACTTTTCTGTGGAAGTTATCGAAATATTTATAAAGTGTAACCATGGAGATACGACTCACATAGGGGTTTATATGAGGATGAACAAAAGGGGCTCATTGGAGATTTCCATTAATTCCATAGTGGTTATTGTGCTTGCGTTTACATTTCTTGCGCTTGCTCTTACGTTCATGAAAGGCTTTTTCCAAAAAGGGGGGGAGATAGCAACAGAGCCATTGGATATGCTGAAGATAAAATTACGCGATGAGCTTACAGCTTCCGGAAGCAAGCTTTCCCTTGAGGGCACGAATTTTGTGGTGGAGAAAAATTCAGAAAGCTTTGTTGTGTTTGCGGTTGGGAACAAGAAGGACAGCAAACTCAACTACAGGGTTGAGATTTATGAGGTTGGCGAGTCTTTGCCTACCGAAAGCCAGGGAAGTGCCGGCGGATTGAATTTGCCTTCCGGCGCAGGATTCCAGTGGGATTCCGGAGACCAGGTGCTTGACGTTGTTGGAGACGCTTCTGCAAAGGCAGAGGACATTAAGTACTTCAGTTCTTCGCAGGCAGGCTCATTACAGTACAAGATTGTGATTTGGGACATTGACGCTGATGAGGAATACTCATCAAAAGGGTTCTTCGTGAGGGTCGTATGAGGTGCAAAATGCGGAATAAGAAAGGAGACTTGAACATCACGGTTAATGCTATTGTTGTTATTGTGCTTGCCCTGACATTTCTGTCTTTAGGGCTCGTGTTCATAAGGCAGATATTTGAGGGCATAAGCGATACCACACTTACGGTGCAGGACCAGATTAGGCAGCAGATACTTGACGACCTGAGAAGAGGGGACAAGAAACTGAGCTTTCCCGCTGATGAAATCACGGTTGCGCGGGGCAAGGAGAAGATTTTCGGGATTGGAGTCAAAAATGTCCTAGACGCAAAGGATGATTTTACAGTGGAGATATTTGATTCGGGGGGCATCGGAGTTCCTAACTCTGCAACACTTCAAGACAACAGCAAGGTGGGCTTCTTTTGGGATTCGTCACCCCAGACATTGGGGGTAAATGATGTTGGTGTAATCGGTATCAAGGTAATTGGGCCAACGGAAGGCCAGCTTGCATCCGACATATTCAAGATGGTGATTAGATGCACGGATGATGCAACATGCGCCGGCGATAATAGCTACGCTTCAAAAAGCTTTTTTGTGAAGGTTATAGGTTAATGGAGGCTAAAATGGCAAAAATGAAAAAGAGGCTTACGATTTCAGAGGAGTTTGAGATAATGAAGCTTGTGCTGGACAAGTTCCTGTGGCTGGGGTTCATTGTCATGGCCTATGGAATGTACACCATTTACACAAGTTCGCTCACTGACGGGCTTGTGTGGCTTGTCGTTGGAGCGATTGTACTCATACTCTTCATGATAATAATCGTGAGGGAATACGAGATAATTAAGTAAAGCTTATATAGTCCTTTTTTAATTTTTTTGGAGAGGTGTTCAAGATTAGGTTAAAGCGCGTGGTTCTCATTGCATTTTTGCTTGTGGTTGTGGCAGTTATAGCAGGATGCAGCGAATGCAAGGATGCCGTTGACTGCGCGGGAGGGAGTGCATGCAAATCAACCTCCTGTGATGAAGGTAAGTGCACATATACTGCGCAAAAGGACTGCTGCGGGAATGCAATAAAGGAAAAGACTGAGAATGGAAAGCCGGGCAACGAATGCACGTGCCCTGAAGACTATGGTGAGTGCAATGGCAAGGCTGCCATGCTCATAAAGGGGAAGAAGGTTGATGCGACTTACCTTGAAAAAGGTTGCGTGTCAAATTCATGCGTTTATGCTGTTGACCAAAAAAGGGTAAAGAGTACCGACCTTACATTTGAGAAGGAGCTTTCCTTCTTTACCGTTGAGATTCTTGTGAAATTCAACAATCCATTTACCGTTGGCAAGGACAAGGTGGACGTTTCGTTTAAGCTTAAGGACGAGAAGGAGGGCCTTGAGTACCCCATAAAGATTACGGCAGTAAAGCTCATAGACGGCCAAACCCTTTTCGGAGCCAAGGACGGATTAAGCGGGTCTTTTGAGCAGCTGCAGGACACATACTCGGTTTCACTGCCAATCACATACCAGGCGCCATTAATCGAGGAGGAAAGGGCGGTCACCTTAAGGGTGGATTATGAGTACAAGAAAAGCGTCAAGACAACAAAAAATGAGGACGGGACTTACAATTATGTTGCAGAGACCGTTAGGGATACTTTCGACGGAAAGCTGTCAAAGAAGATTTTCTTCCTCTTCCCCGAGGGCAGTTCATGAAAAAGGGCATCGAGCTTTCGGTTAATTTCCTTGTCGTGCTGATAATAGCCCTTGTTCTCTTTGGGATGGGGGTAAAACTGGTGTATGACATATTTACAGGCTCCCAGGACCTAAGCCAGATTACCCTGGATGAAATCAATAAGAAGATTGCAGAGCTTCAGTGCAGGTTTGACGACAGGGTATGCTTCGGTGTTGATACCATTGAGGTTGAGCGCGGGGATGTTGGCATTTTCATGGTTAAAGTCACGAATGTACTTGGGTTAAGCGGGCCAGTGGATTTCAAAATGGAGGTTACTCCAAACACATGGATAAGCCGCGAAGAATCCGGCGAGTTTACCGATGAGGATATAGCAGTTAAGTATCAGGAGCAGCCTGAAAGCATAAACAGCAACGAAGATTCCAGATTAGGGATTGCGGTTGAACCAACTAAAAATGCAAGGCCAGGCACTTACTCATTCAAGGTGTCTGTAACATGCGACATAAACAGCATTCCCGACGGTGAATTCACGGATGATATTGAAGAGGCATGCGATTCTTACGGCTCCGGGCTTGTGAGAGTAAAAGTTCCCTAAATCAGCTTCAGGAATGTTCCCGTCTCCAGGGATGCGCTGCCGACAAGAACGCCGTCAATGCTTTTTTCTGACAGAAATGATTTTATTGTGGACGGCGAGACCGAACCGCCGTATATCACCGGAATATCTTTCCCGAACCTCTTCTTAAGCTGCAGCTTGATGAAAGAATGAACTTCCGATGCCTGCTCTGGTGTTGCGTTGTTTCCGGTTCCTATGGCCCATACAGGTTCATATGCAACGAGTATATTTGGCCCCTTAACCGAGCTAAGGCAAAGGGACAGCTGCCTTGCGACCGCATCAAACGTATTTCCATTCCTTCTTTCGGACAAGGTTTCGCCAACGCACAGTATCGGCACAAGGCCATGGCGCTGAGCTGCCTTTACTTTCAGGCATATCATCTCATTGTTCTCCTGAAAATGGATTCTCCTCTCGGAATGGCCCAGGATTACATAATCACAGCCGATTGACTTCAGCATTGAGGGGGAAATTTCACCTGTGTAAGGGCCTGAATCCTGATGGAACATATTTTGGGCTCCTAGAAGCATATTGGTGCCCTTTAAAGCAGAAGCAAGGGAATTGAGCGACGTGAAGGGCGGACAGATAACCACCTTATGCCTGGTTTTTGCCCTGCTTACTTTTTTGACAAAATCCAGCGATTCATGCACTGTCTTATTCATCTTCCAGTTAGCGATGATGAACTTCATTGGATTTAACGCGCTTCCCGGAATATTTAAAGATTGCTATGCTCACTGCAAGAAGGAAAATTGAGTATAGAAAGCTCTTTGCCGCCATCTTCACTGCAAAGTCCTGGAATATCTCATCTGCATATATTGCTTTCAAATTGTCATGATGGGGGTCCAGCATCCAGTTGTCATTTGAAAACAAAATCTCATGGAACGAGACGAATGCAGAATCGAATTTCAGGAAGATAAGGGCAGAAAAGACTGCAATCAGCAGTATGGTGATGATGGAGCCTATGGAAAAAACCGCAACCAGGTAGCGCAAAATGCCAATGTCGCTTTTCTCGAGGGAGATGAACAGGAATATCGCGAGGATTATGCCCAACGCAGATGCTTTCCAGATTAGAAGGGCTTTTTGAATTAGGAATTTTACATCAAGAAGGTGGCTTTTCTCCTTACTGTTGAGTATGCCGGAATCAAACTCCCTCTGGCCTTTTGCAGAAATCAAATATTCAACAAGCTCCTGATGAAACCCATTTACATCAACAGAAGGCAGCTTGGCGTATATGCCATATGAACCAAACCTGTCGAAGAAGAAGGTATCATCAATTAAAATTGACTGGAAGGTTGACAGGACTATGAATACCGGAATAAGAAGCATCACGCATACCATCAAAGAGAACCCTATAAGCTTCCTCATACTGCAGTGCAAGGAATCAGATTGTATATAAATATTGCACATAAATTGCGTATAAATTGCACATAATTAGCGTGAAATCAAAATGCGCCGCCTTCTGACCCTTTTAATCGATACCTGCTCAATTACCTCCTCGACGAGCAATGCACCCTTAATCTGCAGAAGGGCCTTTTCTATCTCATCATGGGCTGATTTCCTGGGTTCCGGGGGCTGCTCATGCCTTATTGCAGGAGCAGACGGCATGACCACATTGCTGGGAATATAAACTTCAAGCGGAGGACCCCTTAATGCATCCATAAACGCGCTAAACCCCTCGTCGTAGTCAGCATTAACCCTGCCATAGCGGACTTCAGTTACTGATTCATGATGCGAGGGAAAATAGAACATCGCAGTATAGCGGGGCAGGTCCTCTTTCGCAAGAAACCTTAGAGTTGCGCCGTAATCGCCGTGGGAGTCTATGCTATAGGTGCTGGTCTTTAACATTACCTCATGGCCTGCCGAATATGGGTTGCAGCATGGCATTTTACCTGTGGATGACCTCCTTCTCCGATTTTATTGCCTTCTCTATCATTTCGTCGATGGTTGTCGATTTTTTCTTTTCCTTTACATCAGTATCCACGCCTGGAACGCCCATTGAAGATGAGGAAGCCTTAACATCTGCATCCTCCTCTTTTTCCTCCTTTTTTACCTCATCTTCTATTGATTCACCCTTATCTCCTTCTTTCTCATCCTCTTCCTTCTCATCCTGGCCCTTTTCGGTGTTGTAAAGCTCCGAAGATGTGGCGTGGTATTTCTCCGCTGACGCATAGTCATGAGAAACATGCCCCTCATCATGTGTTGCATGATGGTATCCTGAAAAGGGGTTTTCCCAGGGTTTTTTTATTTCGTACGCCATTTTAAGTGGTATATGCTGAGATTATTTAACGCTTTTCATAATGCTAAAGAATAGGGGTATTTAAGCATTTCGATTATTTACCACCTAGTAGTGGTTCTATTTCTGAAGCCCCGAAATCATTTCCTGAATCTTGCCTTCACCAACGTTCCCAACGATACGCTGCTGCTCCTTTCCATCCCTGAAGGAGATTATGCAGGGGATTGCCATTATGCCAAACTCCGATGCAGTGGCATGGTTCTCGTCAACATTTAGCTTGCAGAACTTGACGTCCTTGTTCTTCTCTTCAAGCTTGTGGTATAGGGGGGCAAGCTGCCTGCATGGGCCACACCATTCCGCCCAGAAGTCAACCACAACGGGCTTTTTAGACCTGAGGACCTCGTCTTCAAAGGTCTCTGAAGAAACTTCAATCATTTTCAACCTCAACCTCCCTATGCGGCGTGCTCAAATAATAATCTATAGATTTTGCGGCCCTCTTGCCTAGAACCATGGACTCAACTACAGTTGATGCGCCGGTTACTGCACCACCCGAAAAGATGCCCTGCACGCTTGTCATAAGGTTATCGTCAACAAATACATTGCCGCGAAGATTGTGGTTGATATTTGTCTGGTTCACCACAATAGGGCTTGCTGTAGTTCCCAGCGCAAGTATCACCAAATCAGCAGTTTCTGTGAACTCCGAGCCCTCAATCTCGACAGGAACCTTGTTCCCTATCTCATCTTCTTCCATTTTCATCTGAATTACCTCTATGCCCTCAACTTTTGACGAGCCAAGGTATTTTTTCGGGAGGGACAGCATAAGGAATTGAATCCCCTCTTCCCTTGCCCAGTGTATGTTGTCATGGGTTGCTGTGAGCTCGTTTAATGACTTGTGGTAGAGAACAGTTGCGCGAGCCCCGAGACGGACTGCCATCCTGGCGCAGTCTATTGCGGCATCATTGCCGCCAACAACAATAACCCTATCGGGCGTGAATATGCCGTTTTTTTGGTCAAAAAGGTGCTGCTCAATAACGTTAATCCTGTAAAGAAATTCATTTGCAGTTATCACACTCTGTAGATGTTCACCCTCAATGCCCATGTATGTTGGAAGGGAGGAGCCGGTTGCGATGAACACCGCAGAATACCTCTTCTTCAGCTCCGGAATGGTTATAAGCCTGCCTACGACTGCATTGTTTATTATTTTTACGCCCAGGGAGGAAAGGTATGCAATGTGGCTATCCACCGTCTTGTGGGGAAGCCTGAAATTCGGCACCACGCTTCTCATGCTGCCGCCTGGGGAATGGAGGGCCTCAAAAACTGTAACATCATATCCCAGTTTTGCCAGGTCCTCAGCACACGATAATCCTGCGGGCCCTGAACCCACAACCGCGATTTTCCTTGATTTTTTCCTTATTCGGGGAATTTCCACATGCCCATTCTCATATGCGTATCTTTCCAGCTTCCCTATTTGCACGGGGCTGCCATTTGAAGAAGAGCATGATGCTTCACACATACTTTCCCTGGGGCAAAGGCGCGAACATGCAAAGGGAAGATTATCTGATTTTGCAATAATGCCGATGGCAGCATTTGGATTTCCTTCTTCTATGCATTTAATAAATTGGGGGATATCCACACCAGCCGGGCATCCCTGGACGCATTTCGGTTCCGTGCAGGATTTGCACAGCGATGATTCCGCAACAGCCTGGGACGCTGAGAATCCAGCCTCGATCTCCTCAAATGGATTTTTTTTTGCTTCCATGGCTATTCAAACCCCCTGCCAATCCTCTCCCTGAGCTCATCAAAATCCACCGAGTGGGCATTGAATTCCGGTCCGTCGATGGTTGCAAACTTAATCTTTTCATCCACCCTTATCCTGCATGTTCCGGAGAGGCCTATTGGGTCAATCATGAGGGGATTTACCACCGCCTTTGTTTTTATCCTCTGCCTTGTGAATTTTGAGACTTCGTGCATGAACGACGGAGTTCCTGCAACAATGGCAAGCTCAAACTGGGAGTCCGAAAGAATGTTCCTCAGGTTGGAAGGCACAGTTCCCCTGTGGCCCCTGCTTCCGTCTTCAGTGCATATAACTATCTTGTTGGTAATTTCCTTCATCTTGTCTTCCCAGTACAGAAACTTCCTGGATTTATCGCCTATGATTATGTATGTCTGAACCTTGCTGTCCTTGTATGCCTGGGCGATGTTGTAAATTGATGGGATACCATAAGAATCGGATATGAATACCACATTTTCAACCTCCTCTATTGAGGTCTGGTTGCCAATCGGGCCTGCGATGTCGCTCACGTGGTCATTGCTCTTCAAAGATGCAAGCACCTTTGAGTTTTCCCCTTTTACCACAACCGAAATTGTGTTTCTTTTCACGATTCCAACCGGGAGGCATATCCCTTCTGTTCGTGCTTTTGGCCGTATGAGGACGAATTGGCCAGGCCCTATCTTTTTCGCTATCTCCGGGGCTTCCAGCTCCAGAAGGTAGGTGCCATCTGCAATCTTCTGCTTCTTCACGACCCTGCTCATTTTCTTATCAAAATCCTCCCCTTGATTACATCAAGGTCTATGAAATCGTCAGCTTCCTCAATCAAACGGGAAGAGCTTGACTTGCCGAACGCAATCACCTCGGCCCTGCACCCAAGCGACTTCACGTGCTCCAGCAAGTCCCTGAAATCACCATCGCCGGATACAAGCACAACAACATCAATCTTTCCGGCAAGCCTCATGATGTCCATTGCTATGCCCACATCCCAATCGCCCTTCTTCTTGCCGCCGTAGAAAATCTGGATGTCCTTTGCCCTGACATCAAATCCAATCCTTTCAAGGGCCTCAAAGAAATTGGATTCGTCCTTCACATCAGCCTTGATGACGTATGCTATGGCCCTTACCAGCTGCCTGTCCTTGACTGCCTCCTTAAGAATAACCGAGAAATTAACCTTGGCGTCGTATAGGTTTATGGCAGAATAATAGAGGTTTTGAACGTCTACAAACACCCCTACACGCTGCATCCTGTGTTTTGGCACCCTACACCCTCTTTTCTTTGCAAAAACCAAGCAATTTTGCTTAAATTTTTGATATTACAAACTCAAAACCGCAATCTTCGCAGGTAACTTTCCCTGATTCCCGATGAAAATGAAGCGAGAGGCCGTTGCATTTGGGACACCGCTTGGTTGTAGAAACTTTGTCCAGCCTCTTTTTCCAATCTTCCTCATCCCCGTCCATGTTTGAGTATGTGAATGAACAACCCTTTTTAATTGTTTCGAAAGTAGGCAAAAAATATTAAGAGGGACTCCAATTTACAGATTATGGCTTCATTTCATGAGATGGTGTGGCAAAAATGCAGGGAAATCCCGAAGGGGAAAGTTACGACATACAAGGAGCTGGGAAATGCTATTAACAGCAGGGCTTACCGCGCGATTGGAACTGCTCTAAGCAAAAACCCCCATGCGCCTGAAGTTCCATGCCACCGCGTTGTTAAAAGCAAAGGAAGCGTTGGCGGGTATTCAGGAAAGGGCGGAAAAAATGCCAAGATTAAGCTTCTGGAAAAAGAAGGCGTGTCAATAAAGGACGGGATTGTAGACCTGGAGAAATTTTTGCACAGATTCAGATATAGCAAGTGACACAAATTTCTATACATAATGTCACTTGCTTATTACGAAGCGACATACTACCTTGTATAACTGTTTATGTCGCTGAGTATAGCTACCTTCTTTTCTTGGTCTTCTTTATATCCTTTTCGAGGTCAAGCTCCTCGAGAAGCTCCTTGTAGCGGTTCCTTATGGTTACCTCGGTAACGCCTGCAACGTCTGCAACCTCACGCTGGGTTCTTTTTTCGCCGTGTATCAATGATGAGACATATAAAGCCGCAGCGGCAATTCCAGTTGGACCCCTCCCGGAAGTAAGCTCAGCCTTTTGAGAGCGCTCGAGGATTTCAACTGCCTTTGACTGGGTTTCAGCAGACAGCTTCAGTGAGGATGAAAATCTTGCAATGTAATCAGCGGGGTTTGATGGGAGAATTGTAACACCCAATTCACGCGTCACAAACCTGTAAGTGCGCCCTATTTCCTTTTTTTCTATTCCCGATGCCTCTGAAAGCTCGTCCAGCGTCCTTGGCACGTCATGGCGCCTGCACGCGGCATACAACGCGCCGGCAACAACGCTTTCCATTGAACGTCCGCGAACCAGCCCCCTTTGGACTGCCAAAGTGTAAATCCTTGCAGACTCCTCCTCAACGGATTTTGGAAGCTTTAAGTATGAAGACACTCTTTTAAGCTCTGCAAGCGCAAGCTTCAGGTTCCTCTCGATTGCAGTTGATATCCTGTACTGCCACTTTCTAAGCCTGAAAAACTTGTTCCTATCCTTTCCGGCGAGCTTCATAAAATCAGCCTTCTGGCCAACTTCAGTGCCCAATCCCTGGTCATACTGGGTGTAAGTTGAAGGGGCGCCTGTCCTTCTCTTGCTTGCCCCATCTTCAGAATCAAACTCGCGCCATTCCTGGGAGAAGTCGACCATCTTGTCTTCAATTACAAGCCCGCAGTCCTTGCATATTATCTCTCCTTTGTCGCGATTCCAGAATAAGTTTATACCAGCGCATTCAGGACACTTCTTTACCAGCTCAGGCATTCTTAGACTCCCCCAAAAAATTCTATGTCTTTGTGGGTGGAAGAAAGGGACTCGGTTTAAAAAGCTTTTCATAAAAGGCGAAAAACTTAATAATCGCCTTAAAAAGTGATTGTGACCATTCTACAATTAGAAATTACTTCTTCAGCTCCTTTTTTGCCATTCCCACAAACAATCTGCCTATGTTGAATGCTATGTTGCTCTGGCGCTCCTGTATCCTTGAAAAAAGCTTTAGCTGCTGCTCAAGGTAGGTTACATGGCTTATCCACACATCAATGGGCAGCTTCCTTTCGGCTATTATCTCCCTATAGGCTGATTCAATATCCTCCAGCTCTTTCTTGAATTTCTGGATGTCTGAGAGCAAATCGCGTATGTTGGTGTCATCATCAAGGAATTTTTTTAACACCTTTTTCAGGGATTTTTTGTCCTGGGAAAAAAGCGAGTACCTCATCTGGCCCAGGTAATATGCCAAAGACTCCAGCTTTTCGTTTATTTCGGACCTCTCTTTAAGCTGGGATACAAGCATCCTGAGCTTGAGCAAGGCATCGCTGTTTTGTGCCAACTCCTGCTCCCCAAACAATGCAGGCCTAAAAGACTTGAAAGCATCCTCGGTATCCACCAGTTCATCAACCTCCCTTTTTATCTCGGAAAACTCCAGATTTTTCACCTTTCCTGAGCCGGATACTATTTTGCCCAGGTAATCATCTATGCTATCTTTCATTCTTTACCTTCTCTATGGTTATACGGGCTATGTCCCCCTCCCTAATGGAAAGCATCTTGACTATTTCCGGGGGTATGTTTACTGCGAAGCTCGTCCCCGACTTGCGCACCGTCCTGAGAAACTGTTCCATCTTCTTTTATCCTATTTTATATTATTTTCATTAACTTTCTTACTTATTTCCTAATTTTATAATATAGAATAAGATATCTACTATATAAGCTTTTTGGATGGATTGCCGCAAAGAAACAGTTACTTCCTGCCGAGCGTAATCTCGATGGTGGATACCCTTACGTTCTTGCCCAGGCTGTTCTGGAACTCCTCCGAATCTATCTTTATGGAGTTCACCCCGACTGCGCCATCAAGAAATCTCTTGGACGCAACCTCGGAAACATCAACCGCGCGGGAGATGAACTTTCCCCGCGCCTTTACTATAACTTCAGGCGCGTCCTTGGTGGTGAACTGCATCACAACCCCGGTAACGTAATTCATGAAAGGCTTTCCGCCTATGAATATGCTGTTGTCTTCTGCCATCTTCTATACATGCTTTGACCTTGCCTTCTCCAGCCTTGTGATGTATCCTGCAATGGCATTTCTCACTTTCTTGCTCCTGATAACCGCAAACTGGGATACCGTCTTGCTGTTCAGACCGAAATCGGGCTTGAAGGTGTCACCGTACTTGTCAAAGAGTTCCAGGCTTACGCGCTTGATCAGCTGTGTTTTTATCCGTCCCATAACCCAAAATGGTTTCTGTTAGATTTAAAAAGGTATCGGTGCGGGTGATTACTTTTTGACAACCCTTACCGACTCAATCCTGTTCCTTGAAACTTCCTCAATGGTGATAAGGAGGTTTTTTATCTTAAGCTCCTCGCCTTTCTTTGGAATCCTGCCCACATTTGAAAGAATGAAACCGCCAAGAGTGTCATAATCAGGGCTTGGCTCTATTCTGAGGTTCAGCTTCTTGTTCACTTTTGCTATATCGGTATCTCCCAATACCCTGAAGGTGTCTGCGTTGAGGCGCACCACCTTTGGGCCGGCTTTTTCAGCCTCGTCAACAATCTCCCCCACAATCTCCTCCAAAATGTCCTCCATAGTGGCAAGCCCAACAACGCCGCCGTATTCATCGACAACAATTGCCATGTGAACGCGGCGCTTCTGGAACAGTTTAAGCGTAGTGCTGAGCTTTTTTGTTTCCGGAACAATGGTTGCCTTCTTCATCACCTTCGCAACCGGCAATGACAGTTTTCCCTTTTCAATGTAGCTTAGCATGTCTTTCAGGTATGCTATGCCAATAACATTGTCGCGGTCCCTTTCATATATGGGGAACCTTGAATGGCCTGTTTCCTTGGACAGCCTTACTATGTCCATGAGGGCCATTTTGCTATTGCCATACACAATCTTTGTCCTCGGAGTCATAACATCAGAGATGACCATGTTGTCAAACCTGAATACGCTGTTTATCAGCTTCATCTCGCTTGGGTTTATGGAGCCCTCGCGCTCGCTAATTGCAACTATGCTTTTCAGCTCCTCCTCCGACAGTGCAGAGCTGGATTTCCTGAGCCCTAGAACCTTGTGCACAACGTCCACAAACAAACCCAAAACTGAGATTAATGGATAAAAAATAATCTGCATCACGCGTATTATACCTGCAAACGAGAGGGACAAAGACTTGTTGTATTTCAGCGCAATGGTTTTAGGGGTAATCTCGCCAAACACAAGGATGAAAAATGTCATGATGCCTGTTGTAATGCCTATCACGTTGCTTTCAAATAGCCTTGCAAAGAATATTGTTGCATAGGCTGAAGCAGATATGTTGACAAGGTTGTTGAACAAAAGCAGCGTGATTAAGAGCTTATGGGGGTCGCTTAATATTTTCTTCAGGTTTTTTGTACCCCGGGAGCCCTTTTCGTACAGAATGTCAACCTGGTACCTGTTCAGGGAGAATAAAGCTGACTCTGATGCAGATGCAAACGCGGACATCACGACCAAAGCTGCAAGTATGATTATGTCTGCTAAAATAGCCATACTTATGCCCAACAGCACCCTATTTATAAAAATTGCTATGGGTATGTTTTTGAGACACACTATCAGTGATAAACATTTAAATAAGAAACAAGGTTCGCAGGAGCATGGCAAATGTAGGTTTATTTGGGGTTGGCACGGTTGGAAGTTGCGTGCTCAGGCAGCTGGAAAAAGAGGAAGGCGTTACCATAAAGAAGATAGTCAGAAAATCCGGCGGTAAATTTGGCCCTTACATCTGCTCCACGGAGCCAAGCTCTGTTCTGGATGACAAGGAAATTGATATAGTTGTTGAGTTAATAGGCGGCATTGAGCCGGCATACGGCATAATAAAAAATGCCCTTGAGAATGGAAAGAGTGTAGTAACAGCAAATAAATCAGTGATTGACAGGTACGGGAAGGAACTGGAGGAGATTGCCGGAAGAAATAGTGTATACTTGCTGTTTGAGGGGGCTGTCGGAGGGGGAATCCCCATCATAAACTCGCTTAGATTTGGGCTATCGGGCAACAGGACAAATGAGATTTTTGGAATAATCAACGGCACCACCAATTTCATACTTACAAAGATGACAAAGGACGGCTATTCCTATGAAAAGGCTCTTCTGGAGGCCCAGGAGCTCGGATTTGCCGAAAAAGACCCGTCGTTTGATGTTGAGGGGAAAGATGCGGCGCAAAAGATTGCAATACTGGCGTCAATAAATTTCTCCACCAAGATTGATTCAGGGGAAATTGAAGCAAAGGGGATTGCCAATGTAACATATGACGACATACAATTTGCCTCTGAGCTGGGGTATAGAATAAAGCTGATTGCCGTGGCAAGGCAGCTTGACAATGGGGTTGATGTAAGGGTAAGCCCTATGCTTGTGTCAAAGAAGCATCCCCTTGCCTACATTGATTATGACATGAACGCAATATTCCTTGGAGGCAGCACCCACGTGACATTAGCCGGAGAAGGGGCAGGCGGAAATCCAACGGCTTCTGCAGTGATTAGCGACATCAAAACCATCGTGCAGAATATGGGAGGGGATTATGTTCCAACAAGATACTTCGGGGACAGAAAGGTGAAGATGCTTGGAAAGGATGAGATATCCTCGGAATTTTACCTGAACTTTGAGGCGCTGAACAAGCCGGGAACGCTAAACTCCCTTACATCCATATTTAAGGACAGAAGAATAAACATACTTCAGGTTATCCAGAAGGGCAGGGGCAATTATGTTCCTTTAATCATACATACTGACATTGCCACATTCAAGTCCGTGGAGGATGCGCTGGGATTAATCGACGGCAGACTGCTCAAAGTGAGGTCTGCATTCCCGATACTCCAAGTGTGATTACATCCTTTCCAAAACGTCAATGTCCAAAAGTTCCAAGCCTGTGCGTATTACCTGCCTGACGCAGGATATAAGCACTATGCGGGCATCCCTGACATTTGATGCTTCCTTCAGAATTGGGTATTTGTGGTAGTATTCATTGAAAGCCTGGCTCAGGTTCAGCAGGAAGTGCGGTATGACGTGAACCTTCAGCCTTGTTCCGGCATCTTCAACCACATCCGGGAAGCCTGATATGAGTTTGATAATCTCAATCTCGAGGTCCTTGTCCAGAAGGGCATAATCAACGTTTTCCGGCATCTTTTTGCCATACTTCCTCAGTATGGAGGATATTCTTGCGTATGTGTACTGCACGTAAGGGCCGGTTTCTCCTTCAAATGACAGGGATTCTTCGGGATGGTATGTCATTGATTTTGAAGGGTCTATCCTGAGAAGATAAAACCTCAGGGCTGCAAGGCCTATCCTGGAGGCTCTTCTGGATTTCTCCTTTTCAGAAAGCTTGGGGTACCTTTTTCCGATTTCGGAATTTGAAAGCGAGATTATTTCATCAATTATGTCGTCAGCGTCAACAACCTTTCCCTCGCGTGATTTCATCTTGCCTTCGGGAAGGAAAACCATGCCATAGCTGAGGTGGAACACGTCATCAGCGTGGCTGAAATTCAGCTTTTTCAGGATTATTTTCAGAACCCTGAAATGGTAGTCCTGCTCAGACCCCACGACATATATTGACCTGCTGATGGGAAAGTCCTCAAACTTTTCGATTGCAAGATACAGGTCCTGGGTAATGTAAACAGATGTACCATTTGCCCTCAACAGCACTTTCTGGCCAAGCCCGTCTTTTTCCAGGTCGATTATAATGGCTCCATCACCGCCTTTTTGGAAAATTCCCTTTTCGTATCCACCAATTACAAGGTTTTTTCCCCTGTTGTATATCTTCGATTCGTAATATTCCTTGTCAAACTTTAATCCAATCTTCCCGAATGTCTGCTTAAAACCCTGCAATGCCCACCTGTTCATCTTTTTCCAGAGATTTCTAACTTCGGGGTTTTTCTGCTCCCATTTAACCAGCATGTCCTGGATTTCAGCCTTTAATGCGTCATCCTCCCTGGAGCTGTACATGACATAAAAGTCGCCAACAAAGTGGTCAGGCTTCTTGTTTGGCTCTGCATTGCTGCCCCACTTGTGGTATGCAAGCATGGACTTGCAAATATGAACACCCCGGTCGTTAATCAGGTTTGCCTTGATTACATTGTTGCCAAGAAACTCGAGGCAGTTTGAAACTGCAGTTCCAAGAAAGATGTTTCTCAGGTGGCCAAGGTGCAGCGGCTTGTTTGTGTTGGGGGAAAGAAACTCAACCATTATGGTTTTGCCCTGCTGCTTTCTTCCATAATCTTCCATTATGGCCTGCTTCAGCGCATCATGCGCAATGGAAGACTTTTTCAGGAAAAAGTTAATGTAAGGCCCATTTGCCTCTATCTTCTCAACAGAATCAGGCTTTACTATCTTTTTTGCCAATTCGACTGCTATCTCCTGCGGGCTTTTTTTGTAGATGCGCGCAAGGCTGAAGCACGGAAATGCGTAATCACCAAGCTTTGTATCCGGTGGCACTTCAAGCTGAATTTCAGCTTCCACTACATTCTTCAAAGCTTCAACTATTTCTTTCATTTTACCATAATCTCTGGCTGTTTCTCACCCAGTACATAAGAGGCATAACTGCCCCCGCAGAACATCTCAGCAACATCCCTGAACTCTGCCATTATCCTTAACAGAGCGGGCTTTGTAATCGGCGGCAATGCGCTGAATAACACAACTGCATCCTTTGTGGACGCGCTTAACCTTGCCCTTTCAGATATTTTCTTGCCCCTTGCTATAACCTTCTTTCCGTCGCTAATCACGACTTCGGATTTCCCGGAAACCCCGAGAGCAATGCTGCCAATTGATTTTAAGTCATAGCCGCTTATTGGTGCAATGTTCTTCAGCGACACATAACTTATGCAATCCTCAAGCTTGCTTGCCCTTTCCAGCTTCCTGCCCGCAAGTATTGCTTTCATCATGCCTTCAACCGAAGAATGGAATTTTATGGGTGTCTCGCCAAAATCCCGCAATGCTGCCTGCATAGGGGATATGGTTGCAGACCCGGATTTATTTTTAGCTGAGAAATTAAGCCTGATAAAATCAGCAACTTCTTCCATTAAAGATGCTATCTTCCGGTCACTGCCACTGTTGCTGATTCCCCTGAGCAGAACAACCCCCAGGTGGAAATCCTCGAACTTGCTGAAAACTTTACGCTCTATTGTTATTTTCATCTTCCCAATCTCGGAGAGAATATTTATTAAACTTTCTTTTTTACCTGGCCATAAATCTCATTTATGGTTACAATCCCGATGCCATTGGACTTTGCCAGCGCATTAAGCTGGGTGCGTTTTGCCATCCTGCCATTGTCGTCCATGATTTCCGCAATCAGGGCTGCAGGATAAAGCGACGCAAGGCCCATCAGCGCTATTGCCGCTTCTGTATGGCCCCTTCTCCCAAAAAGGCCTTGCCCGTGGGCCCTCAGAGGGAATATATGCCCGGGCCTGAGGAAATCCCCTGCTTTGGAGTTTGGGTTCAACAGGGCCCTTATCGATTTAACCCTGTCTTTGACAGATACTCCGGTAGATGTGGAATGGTGGTCTATGGATACAGTAAATGGCGTTGCAAACTTGTCCGTTGGGTTGGCAACCATCAGGGGTATTTTGAGCTCGTCGAGGCGCTTTGCATCAACGGGAACGCATAATATCCCCCGGGCAATCTTTAGCATCTGGTTCAGCTTTTCTTCAGTGACCTTTTCCGCTGCCAGGACCAAATCGCCTTCATTTTCACGCTGTTCATCATCCAGAATAATCACAAACCTGCCATTCCTCAAAGAACGGATGGCATCATCAACGCTCATATATACCCTTCCACAAGGATGTCCTTGCCTATCTTCTTTGTGGAGATATTTTTCAGGTTAATGGTCCTGTCAAGGTTCTTTATCCCGAGGTCTCCAAATGCATCAAGGCCTTTTCCAATGAGCCGGGGGGCAGTGAATATAAGTATCTTGTCAACTACCTTTTCCTTCAATGCCGAGGAGTTTATCCTGTTGCCGCCCTCTATGAGAACAGAGGTTATTTCATGATTGCCCAGCTCCTTCATAAGGGCTTCAAGGTCTACCGAGCCTGCCTTTGGGGGCGTGGCTATTATCTTTACACCTTTCTGCTGCAATTGCTTAACCTTGCTTTTTGGGGCCTTGACAGTTGTTGCAACAATAATCTTTTCAGGCGCCTTCATTATCCTGGCCTTTAACGGCATCCTTAGCTTGGAGTCAACGATTATTTTTATGGGGTCTTTTCCCTTAACAAGCCTTGAATCAAGCAATGGGTCGTCTGCTATAAGGGTGTTTATGCCTATCATCACTGCATCTACTTCGCTTCTAAGCTTATGGACATATTTCCTGGAATCCTCGCCTGTGATGTATTTGGATTTTCCTGTGGAAGTGGCAATCTTTCCGTCCAGGCTGGCAGCAACCTTGAGGATTACAAAAGGCTTTTTTGTCCTGGCATATTTTACATAAACCTCGTTCATCCTTCTTGCCTCCTCTTCAAGCACGCCAATTCTCGTCTTAATGCCGCGGGATTTTAATATCCTGAATCCATCAACCAAAGGATTTGGGTCTTTCATGCCTATGACCACTTCGGAAACGCCTGACTTTATGATTGCTTCAGTGCACGGAGGAGTACGCCCCCAATGGGAGCATGGCTCTAATGTCACATAAAGCGTTGCGTGCCTTGCCCTTTTGCCCGCCTGCTTCAATGCAATTACCTCTGCATGGTCTTCGCCGGCCCGCTTATGAAAGCCGCGGCCTATAATCTTGCCACGCTTAACGACCAGCGAGCCAACCATGGGATTGGGGGATACTGTTCCCAGGCCCTTTTCTGCAAGACTGAGCGCCATCTCGATGTATTTTCGGTGCGGAATCATGATGCTGAAAATAAGGCTCTGATTTAAAAGGTTAACGCATCGCAGGATAAGGTTTATTAATTCATCAGGATTAGCTGGCTTTATGGAAGAGATTACTTCAAGAGTTGAGGATGATTATAGCAAACATCGCATTGCAGATTCGCTGGAGAGTGAATTGGTTGGTGCCAGACCATTGTCACCCTGCAGAAGGCTTTACGAGCGCATAGTTGGCGGTTGGCTGAAAGGGGCAAAGGAAACCATGCATGATATTTCTGAGATGTTTGATTACCTCACAGGCCGATAATTTTCCCAATTGATGCGCATAAAGATTTATATACACTGCAAAGGGCGCTTACTGCATGACCACGCATGCACAGATTGAGGGAGTACTGAAGAAGAGATTTCCCGGATGCAGTATAAAAAAGATATTCCCCCCTGCGCGCGGACTTTTCAATGAGAACTGGATTGCCGAGATTAAGAATCCTGACAGGAAAATAGTGGTGAGGATTTACCCGAAAGACGGATGGAAGGCCAAGAAGGAGGAATACATTTACGGCCTCATAAAGGGGAACACAGACGTACCTGTTCCTGAAGTTTATTGTTCCGATAGCTCCTGCAGCATTATTCCGAAACCCTACCTGCTCATGTCTTTCTCGGAGGGAAAGGTGCACATGAAGGCAACTGAGCTGAGAAAAGGAACGATAAGGGAAATGGGCAGGTGCCTTGCCAAGATACACTCCATAAAGATGGGAAGTTACGGGTGGATAATTGGGAATGCCATAAAGCCAAGCTTCGGCAGGTGGAAGGATTTCATGGATTATGACTTCAAGAAGAAGATGTCTGTGGCAAAGAAATATGGGGATCTGAAAAAAGGCGAGATTGCAGCAATACAGCAAGCGTATGCCAAGAATTCAGATGTGTTTGAAGTCGAGGGTATTCCATGCCTGCTCCACAAGGATTACCACCTTCAGAATATTTTCATCAAGAACGGAAAGGTTTCCGGGGTGATTGATTTTGAATGGGCTCTCGGCGGCCATAACGAGCTTGACATCTCAAAATCAATGCTGTTCATGTTTGAGAAAGACAAAAAACCGGGTAGGGAGTTCATAAAAGGATACCTAAGCTGCGGGAATATCTCAAGAGAATTTGAAAAGCGCGACAGGATATACCGATTTGTGAATGTGATTGGCAACCTAAGCCTGGGATTCCAGATGAAGAACAAGAAGTCCATAACCGAAAACAAAGCAAGATTAAAAAAAATCCTAGAAGATATGCCCTAGCTTTTTCTTTTTTGTGTCAAGATATTTTTTGGTGTACTCTGTTGGCTTTACAGGCAATGGAACCCTCTCGCCTATATTTATTCCGTTGCTCTCCAGCTCTGAAACCTTTCCCGGGTTGTTGGTAAGCAGGCTTATTGATGTTATGCCCAAATCCTTCAGGATGGCTGCACCTATCCTGTAGTCGCGCTCGTCCGCCTTAAATCCAAGGTGGATATTTGCATCAACGGTGTCCATGCCCTTATCCTGCAGTGCATACGCCTTTATCTTGTTGAGAAGACCTATGCCACGGCCTTCCTGGCGCAGGTACAGAAGAACGCCATCCTGCTTTCCTATAATGCCAAGCGAAGCTACAAGCTGGCGGTGGCAGTCGCATCTCTTGGAGGATAAAACGTCTCCCGTGAGGCATTCCGAATGGACGCGCACCAAAACATTAGCCTTGCCCTTAACCCCTCCCTTTATGAGCGCCAAGTGCTCGTGCCTGTCATCGCATTCATATACGATAACCTTAAAGTCTCCATAAGGTGTGGGAAGAAACGCTTCGGCAGACCTTAAAATTTTAACCATAGAACATATTACTCTTCTTCCTCTTTGGCTTCTGACTTTTTTTCCTCCTCTGCGTCGTCATAGCCCTTCATGAAGGCTGCCTCTTCGGGGGAAAGCTCGTCATCCGCAACCATCTCCTCCCTGCCTTCGTCATCGTAGACACTCTCGTCTTCCTTGTCCTTGCCTTCGTCTTCTTCATCCATAAAAATAGGTGTAATGGGGTTATATTTAAAACTTCTTAAATAAGGCACAGAAAGTTTTAAATAAGAATACGCCTTAATTCCAGGCATGGAATCTCTAATTGTGGGGGCATCCGCCGTGGCGTTCGTGTTTTACCTGGCATACAGGCTTATGATGCGAAAGGGCGCCTCGACTGATTACGACAAGTGGTATGATGGGATTGTGAATTCTAAGAAATACAAGGTCAAAGGACAGTATGATGAGTAATTTTAAATACCCTTCGTAAGTTCTGCCGTATAAAATGCCCCGATAGTGTAGCCCGGCCAATCATTTTGCCCTCTCGCAATCTTTTTGCGATGCAAAAAGCTTGACCAAAATATGCATGGGGGTTTCGCTTCGCTCAAGCCCCCGATTGGAGATAGGCAAAGACACGAGTTCAAATCTCGTTCGGGGCATTTTTTCTTAACAACGTTTTTATACTGATGGCTAGTCCCTGCAGCAGGTGGGCATAGTGGCAAAAACTGAAGAAACCATTGACGATGTAGTGGATGGGCAGATAGGGCAGATTGCCGAATTGTACAGGAGAAGGCAATCGGAGGGGATTGCAAAAAAGACACTGTTTCTTGGGCCTTATGCCACGCTGGATGAAAATTATGATTTAGCGATTATCAGAAGCACAGAGACTAAGCGACTTTATGTAAGGGATGACAACGGCAACAGGCACGAGGTGTTTATTTGCAACGACGGCGCAGAAGGAAAAGGGGAATATTTGGTTATGCCTATTGGTGCGTTGCTGAGATTTGACCATTTGTTTTTTAACCCCTTTCCGGATGGCGGGATTAAGCTTTTCACCAATCCTGGAGACAACAGGCGTGTGGAGGGGGTAGTTATAGAGCTCGGGAAAAAGTACAAGTATTCCGGCTCAGATTCTGATGGAGACAAGCTTAGGGTTGTTGAGTCCAGCAAGGATAGGTTTAGAAAACAGGATTACACCTCAAGGCATCTGGATGAAAGGGAAAAGAAAGTATTTCCCCTGGAAAAACACAAGACACCGTATCTTGGGGGCAATACAACAAATGCTGCAAGGGCGAGGGGGGCATTAATTAAGTCTTTGGGAATAGAAGACCACACCCACCTCATGGTCGGCATAGAGCCCAGCCTTGTTGACGAATTCACTAAAATATTCTCCGAGCAGGAGAAAACTTATGGCTATACGACCGAGATTTTTCCAGTGCAGGGATATCCCCCAAGAAAAAGCACGATAATAAGGCCGATTATTTACGATGAAAAAGGGAATATTGAAAGGTACCTTGACAGGTTTGTGCTAAACGAGAAAAGGAAGGCCGATCTTTCGCCAGAGCTTGCAGCTGCATACAGGGAAAGGATAATCGAATATGTCGCAAAGCACGGAATTGACAGGATTGCATTAAGCTCCATGGCGAACTGCTCGATGGTTACTAATTTGCCGCCGCTGTTGAGAAGACTAAGGGCCGAGAGGGGGGAGAATTTCCAGGCTTTTATGCTACCAAGCGGCACTTTTCAGTCAACTGTAAGCTCAATTGCAGGTGAAGATTCCAGTTTCAGCACGGAGTCATATTATACATCACTTCTTGGACTTGTCGATGTTCTTATTTTCAACAAGGACGAAGCAGAAATGCTTGGCAATCACCTATGGACGGATAAGGAAAGAAAGAGTCTTGGTGCGGATGAAAGCAGCCCGCAAAAGCTTGTGAGGTACCTCTCAAACAAGACCAGGGGCAAGAAGGCGATTGCAACCTTCGGAGATTCCGGAATTTGGGTGTGCAAGCGAAGCAAAGGAGATACCCCCAATACAGAAAATCTCGAGGTCGATTATCTCATATGGGGCAACCACAAGGTACAAACTGTGTATTTTACATTGGGCGCCGGGGATTCCACGTACGGGGCAGCTACAGTAGGATTTGACCTCGGACTTAGAGAAGGTGATTTATTGTCATTATGCCTTCTTGCTTCCCAGCATAAGATTGAGGGAACAAACCTATACCAAAATGTTGCAGGCTTTCCCGAGCTTAGGGAACATGAGAGGGAAACTTACGCAAGGGGCGATGTTGGGCAATTGAGATTTTCCAAAACACATCAATTGCCTCCTTCTTTTGACAAGGATGGCCAATCAACCGCCTATAAGATGGTGGAACAGGCAACAATACTTAATCCTGCAGGCTTGTTTATCAGGATAAGAAAATATTTGAATGCATGACAAAGTATTTATAGGATAGCGCAATCCCCATATGCAGAGGAATTACCATGAAAAAATCCATTGCCGTCATCTTTATGCTGTTTATTCTGGCAGGATGCGACGAGCCAATGCTACCTGATTCAACCGTTCCAATTGTGGAAAATATTGCTTCTAATTCGGAAATTCAGCCTGCACAGAAACAAACACCAGTCGAAGAGCAGATACAGCCAGGTGCGCAAATCCAGCCAGCCGCTTCAAGCAATCCGGCTCCTGAAGAAGATGAAAGTCCTGATAATGGCGATGATGTGAGCCTTGACGGGGGCATAGAAAAGATAGATGCTGATGTTGACCTCAGCAGCTTTCCGGAATTGTTTTTGGGTGAGCTTGGCGGAAAGACTGTTGCCAATACCATAATTGTTGTTGGAAGAAAGGCGCCTGCAAAGGATGTGATATCTGCAACCATAATTGCGGGCACTTTAAACGAGCTTGTTGAAAAAGAGGACAACAGGGCAATGACCGTGCTTGATGATGAGGTAAGCAGCGTTCTCGACAGGAATGCCATTGTCATAGGGAATCCGTGCGACAACCCCAAGGCAAAGGAGCTGATGAAAATATCGGATTGCAATGCGGATTTGGAGAACAAAAAGGCAATGATTAAGCTTTACGAGAACAACGGATTTGTGCAGATGCTGATTGTGGGTTATGATGCGGATGGCACCTATAAGGCCGCGCAGAAGCTGGTTGACTCCGCACTGGAAGGAAAGTTCATTGTAATGGGTTATTCCTGACCATAATTCTTCCGGTTTTTAAGGGGAAAGGGTTATAAAGCTATAAATCATCGCAAGAGGGATGGATGCGGGCAAAGCGATAGTGGTTTTTCAGGGCAAGAATATCCGAAGGATATGGCATAATAATGAGTGGTATTTCTCGGTTGTTGATGTGGTTGCAACATTAACTGACAGCCCGAGTCCCAGGCAGTATTGGGGTGTTTTGAAAGGCAGGGAAATCCAGTTGTTAACATTTTGTTTACAACTGAAATTGCCCTCTGCGGATGGTAAATATTATGAAACTGATTGTGCCAACACCAAAAACATATTCAGGATAATTCAGTCAATCCCTTCACCTAAAGCGGAGCCGTTTAAGCAGTGGCTTGCCCAAGTAGGTTACGAGCGTGTTGAAGAGATACACGACCCAGAGCTTGCTCAGGCAAGAATGAAGGAAATCTACAGGGCAAAAGGATATTCGGATGAATGGATTGAAAAGAGGGTCAGGGGCATAGCGGTAAGGCAGGAGCTTACAGATGAATGGAAGAAGAGAAAGGTTGAGGAAGAGAGGGAGTTTGCTATATTGACAAATGAGATAAGCAAAGCCACATTCGGAAAAACGGTGGAAGAATACAAGGAGTTCAAAGGGCTTAAAAGAGAGAATCTGCGAGACCATATGAATGACCTTGAGCTGATATTTACCATGCTTGGCGAAGCTTCGACAACAAGAATAGCCCGTAACAAAAACGCCCAGGGGTTTAAAGAAAACGAAGATGCTGCAAAAGAAGGCGGCGGTGTTGCTGGCATCGCAAGAAAGGAACTCGAAGATAGAAGCGGAGAAAAATTACCTTCCGAAGACAATTACCTTAATATGCCGGAAAGCAGGAAGAGGCTGGAAAACAAGAAAAAAAGCAATTGAGTATTATGCCAGCGTCGCATAATCCGGCATTGCGCTTGCCTCGAAAGCAGGTGTCCGCAAGGACTTCCAGGTTCAAATCCTGGCGCTGGCGTACTTTTTCCATTATGGGCACATTAAACTCCCACCCTATAAATCTTGCCGCCCCTACCTGCCTATCTTGAGTGATAAACCATCCCTTATGATGCTCTTTATTAGTGGATTTTCATTTTTATCCCCATCTATAAACTCTGTTGATGTAAAAACATGAATTTGTATATCCTGTTTGAACTTATCATCGAATTGTATTGTTCGTATTTTGTCTAATAATTTGGGATCTTTTTCTTTAACAAGAATGCATAAGTCTATGTCCGAATTGATTGTGTCCCTGCCTTTTGCAATGCTGCCAAATAAGAATATATCCACTAAATTTGACCCTAACAATTTGATTGTTCTCAATTCAATTTCTGATAGGGTTTTATAGAGGGTGTTGGTCTTAAAAAGCAGCCTTTTTCTTTCTTCTTCAAACAAATCAAGGATTAATCTTTTAACGTTTGAATCGACATCAAATTTGTAGTAAACTCTACCTTTGCTTACTTTAGTCTTTAAAAAATTCTCGTTGGTAAGTATGCTTAAAGAATCATAAACATTTCTCAATCCTGCACCAACTTCATTGGCAATCTCTTCTATAGGGAAAAACTGATTCTGGAATTTCGTTAAGAATCTTAATACAAGAATATTTGTTTTGTTTCCCAGCAGGTTATCAAGCATTTGTAAGCTCACCAATAATAAATAGAAAAGGTTCTACTATATCCCGGATAAACTTTTTTGCATCAGGTATGTCTAATGTGAGGGGATCTTTTCTACCAGGAGGTATTTCAGCATAATATGTAACTTTTTTACCTTGATAAAATCCCTCACTCATTAAATCACTTACCACCTTGCTGGCAAAGTGTTTTTCACTATTGTACTGTTGATTTAGTATCTGGAATTTTTCGATTGCTTTCTCATAAAGCGCTATTAATTTTTGGTGATGCTCAGAATCACTGGTATAAAAATCGAGCACTTCCCGCATTCTTTTATGTGTTGAACCCATGTGCTCATCAACTTTTACCTTGTATTTTTTAGCTAAAAACAAAGCTGCTGCTGCGTACATTGCATTGTAACCCTGGATAAAAACCTGCCTTGGAAGCTTATTCTGCTCGAGAAACATCCCATAAGAGATTATTGATTCATCTCTGGCAACCTCGTTGAATTTTACTGCCCTCTCTACATCAGGAGGCGATAATTCCTTGCAGTAAGCTTTGACTTCATCCATTGATGCCATAATAGGGGCGTAATCTCCACCTATATTTAAAAGTTATGGTTTAATGCGTAATTACGCATTGTTTCTATGCGTAAATCCGCATAGCTAAATATGTAAAATGAGAGATATTATGCGTAAATCCGCAATACGATAATTTAGTTAGGCTTATTGATTATGGCCATCGCGATACGGTTATTGGGGGGTCAGAATACTGAAGATGGCGTACTTTTTATTTTAGATTTCACTATTAACTCGTTTCGTTTAATCACCACGAAAAAAGCCTAATTTAGCAAATATCCCAATCCATATCCTATTGCGGTTAGAAGCCCACCCTTAAAGAGATTCTTGCATGAGTTTGTTAGCTGATATCTAAAAGGCAAATCTGTTTTTCTCTGAGAATCCAGGCAAGCATAAACAGTTGTTGGCGCTACCGCAAGTATGGCCTTCGTATCTTCAGGGAGCTCAAATCCAGTCTTTTGCGCCATTCCAAGCACATATCCAAAGCCTACTGCAGATGCACCAAAAACCACCTTATCAAGAGTCTTATAGTTTAGATACTTTTCCACAAATGGGTGCTCACGGCCGGGCGTAATGTCGGACATAATAGAACGAAACGAAACCCACTATTAAAACTTTGCTGAATTTACCTCTTCTTCCCGAAGCTGAAATACTTTTCTATTGTGATTTCCCCTTCGTTGTAGTCTTTTGGGTCAGGGCGCCCCGGCATTTCCGCGCGCTTGGGAGGCTCCTGTGATGGCTGCTGAGGTGCTGTGACCGGCGCAGCTTGGACTGGCTGCACAATTTGTACAGCTTCGATTCTCTGCAACTTGCCTTTCAGGTCAAAAACCTCTTCCTGGAGCTTGCCGACCTTGACGTTGAGGCTTTCAATCTCGCTTCTCATCTTCTTGGTGATCTGCTCCACCATGAGCTGGAATTTTTTCTCAAGAAGGTAATCCTGGGATAACATCGGCTCTACAATGTTGTTTTTCAAAATGAGGTCCATTTTAATCGTGGAAATTCTGCTGTATGAATTCTACCATGATGGTATTCTGCGCAAGACCGTATGCCTCCAACGCTTTGGATACCATCTCTTCCTTCAGGCAGATATCGCCAACCATGCTAAGCTTTTCCTTGTCGCCGGCAATCTCGAATGCCTTTATTGCGATGTCAAACTGCTTCTCCTGAACGCACTTGTCTCCGAGCTCAACCAGCTTGTTTGCATCCTTTATGGTTGAGAATATCTCAAGGGCGTATTCCCATTTGTACTTGTGAACGCACTGGTCTCCGACTTCAAGCAGGGAGGAATTATCCCCTATGGAGCTGAAGGCCTTTATGGCGTGCTCCAGCCTGCCGTCGTTCAGGAATTTCTTGCCGAGCTCAAGAAGCTTTTCCTTGTTTCCGGAAAGCCTGTAAACTTCAATGCAGTTGTCAAACTGCGATAATCTTTCATAATCCGCGCCTAGCTCGTTCAGCTTCTCCCTGTTTGCAGCCATAACAAAAGATTTTACTGCATCATCGAGGTTGCCTTTTCTTCTGTACTCTTCCCCAAGGGCAGTAAGAATCTCGGAGCGCAGCTCAGGTGTAAACATTGTCAGGTCAAGATTGTTGATGCCTTTCCTCAAAAGAGAGGGAACCAGCCTGTTGAACTTGTTGGCATCTCCGACAAATATTTTCTGATTGTCTTCCACTATGTCCATAACCATTTTTTTGATTGTGCGGTCGTTTTCCATTCTTCCACCTTCTTAGCTTGTGAAGAGCATAATTGCCAATCTTGGGTGATAAGATAATACTAGTATATAAACTTTACTCTTTTGTATACTGATATACTAATAAGGCAAGGCAAGCTATTTAAATAATACAGATTAAGGCAACTGCATGAAAAAGGCAATACTTGCGTTAATGGTGGTTGTGCTTATGGTTATGGCTGGCTGCAAGACAGAGCAGCCGAAAAATACTATCATTCCTATACCCCAGCAGGGCGAGAGGCTTGTTGGAGTTTCCTTATCCCCGAGGAGCTTCTCATCTTCAGATTTTAAGGAATTCCTTTCGGATGCGCAGAAGGCAGGCAACGCAATGCTTTGGGCAGGCGACTGGAACGAATTGAATAATCCCAGGAGCGCTCCGTACGTGGTTGCTTCCATGTATGGTGCTAACGCAATAATAGAGGTTACCCCATTCACGCAAAGCAAGGGCAAGGTGCTGAGAAGCATAAGCGAGAATGAGGTGCAGTATGTCAGCAGCATAGCAAAATTTGCTGAAACCTACAAGCCAAAGTACATTGGCATAGGAATTGAAACTAATTATTACGGGTTAAAATCCCCAAACGGCTATAAAGAGTTTGTTTCTTTGTACAACAAGGCGTATGATGCGGTAAAGGCTGCATCCCCAAACACAAAGGTCTTTACAGCATTCCAGCTTGAGGCAATGAAAGGACTGTGGGAATCTCCATCAGAACAGTGGAGCATGCTTGATGACTTCAAGCTCGACATTGCGGTGTTTACCACCTATCCATACTTAGTATACGACAATCCCGTAGACATCCCTTCAGATTACTACAGCAGCATCAAGCAGCACACAAGCCTTCCAATAGGATTTACGGAGATGGGTTGGCCAAGCGAAAGCATGCCGGGCAGAGATTCCAGCGAGGAGGAACAGGCGTTGTTTGTAGACAAATTCGGCGAGCTTGCCGGCAGCCCCGAGATTAAGATTTGGAGCTTTTTGTATGACCAAAAGACAATAGCCCCTTTTGACACTATGGGCCTTAAGGGAAGAAATGGGGTTGAAAAGAAGGCATGGGCAAGATGGTCAGGATAATTCCCTGCAATCCTTAATTCCACCGAACGGATATTTTCTGCACGCCTCGGGCCTTGAGGGATAAATTCTGCAGGAGTAAATTTTGTCTTTCTCGAGAAATATGCAGTCGCCATTTTGCTTTCTTGCCAGGATGCTGCATCTGCGGGGCCCAAACTTAGCGAGGAAGTCTTTTCCACTAAAGCCCAGATTGACTATGGGCGTTATATCCCGCTTGTTCGGGATGACAATGACGTTTTTACAGCATTTCGCGCATTTCCTGCAGTCTGTCATTCTACGTATACCATCTGAGCGGAGTTAAGGGTTTCTTTTGCATATGCAAGGCGTTGGCTGTTGTCGGAATAGACCGTGTAAAGAATATCCCTTTTTTTTATCTTATCACCACGATGCCTGTAGAAGTAAATCCCGGCACCCTTGTCCAAAGGAGCGCCTGCAATCCTTGCCACCTTGGCAACTACCCTGTTGTCTATGTTGACAAGCTTTCCGGATTTTTTCGACCTGCAGTCATAAGTGAATTTTCCAAGCTTTATATCACCTGGAAGTATATCCGGATTGCCGCCCTGGGCCTTTATGATTTGCATCATTTTCTTGTAGGCGTTTCCTGACTTGAGAATCTGCTCAATCACTTCCCTTGAATTGGGGTTGCCGAGCATTTCCAGCATCTTAACGCACATTGTTATTGATTTCTCCCTCAAATCAGACGGAGCGCGCCTGTCATTGCGCAAAATGTAAAGGACATCTCTTGCCTCAAGGGCAGGGCCCATGCCATTCCCTATCGGCTCTGAGCCGTCGGAAATGAAAACGGATATTTTCATCCCAAGCTTTTTGCCTATGTGCTCGAATCTCTTTTTCAGCCTGAACGCACGCGCCATTGACTTTATTTTTGTCTCTTCACCAACCGGAATGTCTATCAGTACATGAGTGGCGCTTACGGCAAGCTTCTTTGCGAGAATGGAGGCAAGCAGCATGCCTTCGGGGTCGAGATACAATGGATTTCTGAGCTTTATCAGCTTGTCATCCGCACTGGCAAGGTTTAAGCCGCCGCCCCAGACTATGCAGCCGTTGACTTTTTTGAGGATTTCCTTAATCTTTGGGATTGGGAAAGAAACAGGGGCAAGGACCTCCATGGTGTCTGCGGTTCCTGCTGGGCTTGTGATGCTCCTCGAAGAGGTCTTTGGAACGTAAAAGCCAAGGGACGTCAGTATGGGAACAATAATCATGGTTGTGCGGTTGTTCGGAACGCCACCGGTGCAATGCTTGTCCAAAACCGGGCCGTCCTTTACATTTATCCTGTCGCTGTACTTTACAATAGCCCTTGTCAACGCTATGGTTTCCCTGTTCGAAAGTCCGTTTGTGTAGCAACCTGAAATAAAGTATGTCAGCTCAACATCGCTAAGCTCAGAATTTACAATTCCCTTAACAATTTGGTCTATCTCTTCAGGATTAAGTGTTTTGCCGTCGAGCTTTGACCTTATGAAGGAAACTGAATCGGGCTTCCTTGACACCTTTATGCGCACAGTGTCATTGGACTTCGCGCCGAGAACGGCAAGAACTTCCTCGAAAAGGCCTATGCGGCCAGAGGGAACTGCTTTTTCGCTTTCGGCTATGTCCAGAATCACGGTCGCCTTTTTCCTGCCATTTGAGGCTATGATACGGTCAAGATTGTGCAGGTCATAACGATGCGCGTCAACTTTATTGAGAATTACAACCAGAGGGCCTCCAGTCGCGATGTCCATATCCTTTACTTTCAGCTCCATTCAGCAACTTACCACAGAAGTGATTTTTAAACCTTTCTCCCAAATAAGGCTGAAAGGGATTCATTAAGGGTTTCATGCATCTTATCACAGTAGCCGTGCCCGCACCCATCCGCTGTGTAGAACTTCTTTGGCTCATTTGCAAGATTGAAAGTTGCCCTGGCAGCATCCAATGGTACTGTTGAGTCATTTGTGCCGTGCAGCATAAAAACACTTCTGGGCGAGATTTTTCCGATATACCTGTCAGGGTCTATGGACAGAAGATAGGAATTGTAGGGTGTATCCTCCTCCTTCACATTAAATCCCGAAGTGCTGATTGCAATGACTCCCTTAAGCCTTTTGTCAACTGCTGCCGCAATTATGGCGTACCTGCCGCCCATGCTTTCGCCTGCAATTGCAATATTGCCTTTATCAACATTGTTCATTGACCTGAGGACGTCAAATGCCCTTAACGCATCATACACGCTCAGGTGCTGTATCGGCTCATTGCCCTGCGCAAACACCCCATAATCCTGCTCGAGGTTTAGATAATAGCCCCCAGTTTCGCCAATGCCACGCTGGTCAATAGTGAGAACTGCATACCCCAACTCCGCAATCTTTGACGCAACCTTCATCTCCGATTCCTTTTTTACACCGCCGCCAGGAAGAAGCACCAGGCCCGGGACATTTTTACTGCCCTTCGGCATAAGAAGGATTCCGTATATTCTTGTTTCATAGCTGAGAAAATTCCTGCTTTTGAAGTTTATGCCATAAACGTCGAATGTGCTGTTCTCTGATTTCAGGGAGATTTGATAATCGGCCTTGCCCCGGTCTTGGGAATAGGAAAATGATGCTCCTTCAAAGCTGTAAGGGTTTCTGTTCTGGTAAAAGTATGCCAGCCATAGCGCTGCAATAATGGCAAGTCCAACCAGGGCAATTTTAACTGTTCTTTTTTTTATTTTCATGCTGACTGCCAAATTGCATACTGCAATAAAAAACTTCCCATTATCATAAGCTTTGTGTAAAAAGTAGGTTAGCAGCCAAAGTCGAGATTCTTTGCAATTACATAAACATCGACAAGGGGGAATCCCTATGGGGAATGTCGGTTAATGCAGAAGACAGAATAATCTCGAAGCTGCTAACCCCGAGCGCAGCGAGTTTTTACACAAAGCTAAAAGTAGGCAAAACTATTT